>NZ_FRAE01000004.1 GCF_900142235.1 Tepidibacter formicigenes DSM 15518
CGTAATAGAGAGGAGATACCCGATAATGAAAGATTTAGAGAAAGAGAACTTCCTAGATATGGGAGAGGACGAGGAAGCGTATCCCTTTGGGATAGAAACAGACGAGAAGACTTACAGATATCAATGTTTGGAGTGTAGATTTGAAGAAGATGTACCTAGGTTTATTATTGATGAATTTATTGAAGATGACTTTTTTGCTTCTGGTTGTGATATTGAGAATTTTGAAGTAAAAATGCCTATACTTATATGTCCAAAATGTAATGGTGAATTAGTTTCAAAAAATACAGATGAGTAGCTCTGCTACTCATCTGAGAGTATCACGAAGTGATATTTTGTTCTGTTAAAAAAAAACAGAGGATATACTAAAGTTTGAAGGATTGCACATAAAAAAATAGAATTAAAAATAAAATGTGTTTTTGGGGGGATTTTACAAATGAAATTATTAAATATTAAAACAGAAATTAGAAAATATGATTATTTTAAAAGTTTTATTGAAGAATTCAACATAGAAGATAAAGATTTAATTTTTACAAGTAAATTTTTATATGAAAGATATATGAAAAAATTAAAGTTGAATTCAGATTTTATATTGAAAGATAAATATGGAAAAGGGGAGCCATCTGATGATATGATTGATAATATTATAGATGATTTAAAATCTAAGAATTATTCTAGGATAATTGCTATTGGAGGAGGATCTATAATAGATATAGCAAAACTTCTAACTTTAAAATTTTCAGGAAATGTTTTAGATTTATTTGAAAAAAATATACCTATAATAAAAGAAAAAGAGTTAGTTGTACTACCAACAACATGTGGAACAGGAAGTGAAGTTACAAACATATCAATTGTTCAAATAAAAGAAAAACAAACTAAAATGGGATTAGCTGTAGATGAATTATATCCAGATTATGCTGTTTTGATTCCTGAATTAATGAAAGAACTTCCAGATAAATTTTTTGTAACTAGTTCTGTAGATGCATTAATACATGCTGTAGAATCTTTTGTATCACCAAAATCTAATGTATATACCGAATTATTTAGTGTGAAAGCTATTGAAATGATTCTTAATGGATATATAGAGATTATTAACAAAGGGAAAAATTACAGAAATGAAATTATAGAAAATTTTATAATGGCAAGTAACTATGCTGGTATAGCATTTGGTAATACTGGAGTGGGTGCTGTACATGCTCTTTCATATCCTTTAGGAGGGAAGTATCATGTTCCTCATGGAGAAGCGAATTATCAATTTTTCTTGGCTGTATTTAGAAAGTATTATTATAAAAATCCAAATGGGAAAATAAGTAAGTTGAATGAGATTTTTTCAAAAGTTTTAGGAAATTATGAAGATGTTTATGAAAATCTAGAAAATATATTAGATAAATTATTATATAGAAAGCCTTTAAGAGAATATGGAATGAAGAAAGAAGAAATAGAAACCTTTACAGATAGTATTATTAAAGGACAGAAAAGGCTATTAGTAAATAATTATATTGAACTGTCAAAAGAAGATATTATATCAATTTATAGAAGTTTATATTAGTTTTTAAGTTATATTTTTAAAATATACAAACTTTGACAAATAATTTTTTGTTACATCTATTGTAATTTCTTATGAATTTAATTAAATAAGTAAAAACTATTGAAAATACAATGTTAAAAAGGTAGAATGTATAAAGTACGTTTTAATAAGATGAAGGATGAAATGGAGGAAAAAAATGTTACAAGTTACTGGTGTAGGATTAAGGTATGGAGATAAGCAATTATTCAAGGATGTTAATATAAAATTCACTAAGGGAAATTGTTACGGAGTAATAGGTGCTAATGGAGCAGGAAAATCTACTTTTTTAAAAATTCTATCTGGAGAAGTAGAAGCTAATGAAGGAGATGTATTTATAACTCCAGGAGAAAGATTATCTGTATTAAGACAAGATCACTTCCAATTTGATAATGAAAAAGTTCTTGATACTGTAATAATGGGACACAAAAGATTATATGAGATAATAAGAGAAAAAGACGCATTATATATGAAAGCTAATTTTACCGATGAAGACGGTATAAAAGCTGCTGAACTTGAAGGCGAATTTGCTGAATTAAATGGATGGGAAGCAGAAACTGAAGCAGAAATAATTTTAATGGGACTTGGTATAAGCAAGGATTTACATCATAAACAGATGAAAGAATTAACTGGGGCAGAAAAAGTAAAAGTATTACTAGCTCAGGCTTTATTTGGAAAGCCAGATATATTACTTATGGATGAGCCTACTAACCACTTAGATTTTAAATCGATAAATTGGTTAGAAAATTTCATAATGGATTTAGAAGATTCTGTTGTAATAGTAGTTTCGCATGATAGACATTTTTTAAATAAGGTATGTACTCACATGGCTGATGTTGACTTTGGAAAGATTCAGATGTATGTAGGTAATTATGATTTTTGGTATGAATCAAGCCAATTGGCATTACAATTGGCTAAAGATCAAAACAAGAAAACGGAAGAAAAAGTTAAGCAATTAAAGGAATTTATAGCAAGATTTAGTTCTAATGCTTCTAAAGCTAAGCAGGCAACTTCTAGAAAGAAACAATTAGAAAAATTAACAATAGAGGATATTCAACCTTCTAGAAGAAGATATCCTTTTGTTGGGTTTAGTCCAGAAAGAGAAATAGGAAATGAACTATTAACAGTAGAGGGATTATCTAAAATTGTAGATGGGGTTAAAGTATTAGATAATGTAAGTTTTAGATTAGAAAAGGATGATAAAGTAATATTTTTAGGAGATGAAATAGCTAAGACTACTTTATTTGAAATTTTAATGGGAGAAATAGAGCCTGATGAAGGTAGTTTTAAATGGGGAATAACAACTTCTAGGGATTATTTACCTAAAAATCACAATAAATATTTTGATGGAGTTGAGTTATCGTTAGTTGACTGGTTAAGACAATATTCTGAAGAAAAGTCTGAAAGTTTTATAAGAGGATTTTTAGGAAGAATGTTGTTCTCAGGAGAAGAGGCTCTTAAAAAAGCTGATGTTTTATCTGGAGGAGAAAAGGTTAGATGTATGTTATCTAAATTAATGCTTTCTAATGCAAATGTATTGATATTAGATGAACCAACTAACCATTTAGACTTAGAATCTATAACTTCTGTAAATAAGGGATTAATAAATTTTAATGGAAGTGTTTTATTTACTTCACATGACCATCAATTTATTCAAACTATAGCAAATAGAGTAATAGAAATAACTCCAAAAGGAGTAATGGATAGAAAAATGTCTTTTGATGAGTATTTAGAAAATAAAGAAATACAAAGTAAATTAGAAGAGATGTATGCAGTTTAAAAATAAATTATTTTTTAAAAAGGGTTGACAAAATGGATAGTAAATAATACTATAATAGTGTAATAGTTAATTAGAGCACTAATATATTACTGGAATAGTTAGGAGAGTTTAGAATGGAATTTAATAATAGTAAACCTATATATCTTCAAATAATAGAAGATATAAAAAAGAAGTTGATTAGAAAAGAGATAAAACCAGGAGATAAAATACCTTCTCAAAGAGAACTTGCAAAAAATATAAAGGTTAATCCAAATACAGTTCAAAGAGCATATAGGGAGATGGAAAGTATGGGTTTGGTAAAGACATTAAGAGGTCAAGGTACATTTATATCTGATGAAGAAGAGCTTTTAAATGAAATAAAAAAGGAAATGGCAAGTGAAGTTCTAATTAAATTTATTCAAGAAATGAGATCTTTAGGATTCAAAGATGATGAAGTTATAAACTTAATAAAATCATGGCAGGAAAAAATATAAGGAGTGATAAGAATGATAGAATTTATAAATGTTAATAAAACTTTTCAAAAAGTAAAAGCTTTAGATGATTTTAATTTAAAAATAGAACAGGGAAAAATAATAGGACTTTTAGGGCCTAATGGATCAGGTAAATCAACTTCATTAAAAATGATTGCAGGACTTAATAAACCTGATAGTGGGAAGGTATTAGTATTTGGAAACGAGCCTTGCATACAAACTAAAAGGGATATTGCTTATCTTCCTGAAATAGATTATCTATATTCAAATATGAACATAAAACAGATATCAGATTTTATATCTGTATTTTATTCTGATTGGGATTTTAATAAATATAAAGAGATACTCAAATTTTTAAATTTAGAAGAAGATATGATAATAGGTAAAGTATCTAAAGGAATGAGAGCAAAAATAAAATTATTACTTACTTTTTCAAGAAATTCAAAAATTGTACTTTTAGATGAACCTTTATCAGGGATTGATATATTAACTAGAGAAGAAATAATAGAAACTATAATAAGAGATTATAAAGAAGGAGAACAAACTATAATTTTATCTACACATGAAATATTAGAAACAGAGAATATATTTGAAGATGTTGTATTTGTAGGAGATGGAAAAGTAAAACTTTCAGGAAATGTTGATGATATAAAGATGAAATATAATATGTCTTTAAGTGAAGTTATGAAGGAGGTATATAAAAATGTTATTTAATTTATACAAAAAGGAAGTAAATAAATTAAAAAAAGAAACTATTATATTTTTAGGATTAGCTTTAATTATAAATATATTTTTTCTTTATAAAACTTATAATGGATGGAATTTAGAAGCAGGATTTTTCATAAATATGTTTTTACTTCCAGCAGCATTTTTAATACCATTAATATTATCAGAATCTAAACTTATAAATCAGGAATTTAAGAATAACACTATATATCTTTTAATGAGTCTTCCTGTATCTAGCCAAAAAATATTTTTAAGTAAATTTTTAGCTGTAATAACTCAATATATTGTATCTAGCTTGTCGATAATTATTTTTACTGGGATACAATTTATAATTTTTCTTAATAGAACATCTTATATACAAGAAATTAAAACGTTACTTGATATAAGAATTTTTAGTGCAGCGATATGTTTTTATATTTTTTCAATAGTTGGACTTATATATATAGTAAGTACTGTATTTTTATCATCTATAATAGGAAAAACATTTAAAAAATATTCAAAATTAATTAGTTTCGGTTCTTTTTTTCTTGTGTTATATATAGGTGGAAAAATTATAGGTTTTATGATGAATATGTTGGAAAAAGTACATATTTCATTACCTAATAATATAGAAACTCAAATACAAATTTTGCATAAGTTAGGTTATGAAATGCTTTTAATTTCATTAATAATATTATTTGTAACTTCTGCAATTTATTTCATAATATGTAGAATTTATGATAAAAAAATAGAAATTTAAGTTGATTTATAGAAATTTATAAAAAGTGAAGAAGTTAACCACTTTGAAAAAGTTTCAAGGTGGTTTTATTTTTGTTTTTTTTATTTAAGCTTTCTGTTTATTAGGTATGTGCTTTAGTTACTGTTGAAGAAATAGTTAAGTGCGCAATAGGAATAACAAGACTTATATCAAATAAATGGATTAAAAATGTTATTCATGATATATAATATAAAATAATGTTTAATATAAAGGTGATATAATATGGATAAAAAAGTAATTCTAATACATGGGTATAGCAAAACTAAAAAAGATATGCTGGTTCTTAAAAAAAATTTAGAAAAATTGGGTTATGAATGTTTTTTAGCAAACTTACCACTAACTTTTAAAGAAATTGAATTTGGAACAGATGTTTTTAAAAGAGAATTAGAAAAGCTTATAATTGACTTAACAGAAGATGAAAAAATAAATCTTGTAGGACACAGTACAGGAGGATTAGTAATAAGAACTTTTTTATCTAATACAAATCTTATAAACCGAATAGGAAGATGTGTTTTAATATCTACTCCGAATAATGGAAGTAAATTAGCTGATATTACTGATAAAATACCATTTAGAATACTTGCTAATATTTTCAAAACATTAAAATCCCTTCAAACTAATAATGTTAAAAATATGAAATTAAAAAATATAGAAAATATAGATATAGGAGCAATTGCAGGAAATAAAAGCAACTTATTTTTAGGACGATTTTTAAAAGGTGAAAATGATGGAAGAATTGAGGTTAATTCTGTTATTTATGATGGATTAAAGGATATAATAATGCTTCCATACGGACATAAAGAAATTCATTATAAACTTGAAACAGCAAGATTAGTTGATAAGTTCTTAAAAACTGGAAAATTTAAATAGCTAGAAAACTTAGATTACAAAAGTCTAAGTTTTTTTATTTTTTTCTTTACAAAACAAAAAAAGATATATATAATCAAACTGTACTATGAATAATAATACAGGTAGCACGGGAGGAGTGTAAAAATGTTTGAGCTAGATTTAAGAAGTAGGCTGCCTATTTATGAACAGTTAGTAGAAAAATTCAAAGAGCTTATAATTAATGAAGTTTTAAAGACTGATGAAAAACTACCTTCAGTACGAATGCTTGCAAGAAATCTTACTATTAATCCTAATACAATTCAAAAAGCATATAGAGAATTAGAAAGACAAGGATATATTTATTCAATAAAGGGAAAAGGAAGCTTTGTAAATCCATCAGAACAAATATCAAATCATGAAAAATTATTAAAAATAAAAAAAGAATTAGTAAAAATCTTATCAGAAGCATTATATTTAGGAATGAAAAAAGAAGATATTATACAAATGCTCTCAGAAATAGAAGATGGACTTAGAGGAGGAGAATAATATGATTGAGGTAAAAAATATAAGCAAATCCTTTGAGGATGCACACGCTCTAAAAAATGTAAATTTAACTGTTAATAAAGGCTCAATTTATGGGTTAGTAGGGTCAAATGGAGCAGGAAAAACAACTCTTTTAAAACTTTTGGCAGGATTATATAAACAAGATAGAGGGGAAATATTCATAAATAATGAACCTATATTTGAAAATATCAATATAAAATCAGAAATGGTATTTATGCCTGATGCTCTTTACTTTTTTCCACAATACACAATAAAAGAGATGGCTAATTTTTATAAAAGTATTTATTCTAATTGGAACAGTGAAAGATTTGAAAAATTAAAAAATGTATTTAATATAGATGTAAAAAAGAGAATAAATAGTTTATCTAAAGGAATGCAAAGACAAGTAGCATTTTGGATTGCTTTATCTACAATGCCAAATATTATGATTTTGGATGAGCCAGTTGATGGATTAGATCCAGTTATGAGGCAGAAAGTAAAAAATTTAATAATTCAAGATGTTGCTCAAAGAGAAATGACAGTATTTATTTCTTCCCATAATCTAAGAGAGCTTGAAGATATATGTGACCATATAGGGATTTTACATAAAGGAAGTATTATAATTCAAAAAGATTTAGATGATTTAAAATCAGATATTCATAAAATACAAGTTGCCTTCAAAACAGAAATTCCTAAAGATTTTTTGAATAATTTAGATGTTCTTTATAAAGAAGAAAGAGGAAGTATAATGCTTTTTATTGTTAGAGGTAATAAAGAAGAGGTTATTTCTAAATTTACAAAGTATCAACCGGCTATTTTAGATGTGCTACCTCTTACTTTAGAAGAAATATTTATTTATGAAATGGGGGATGTTGGATATGAAATTCAAAACATCATTTTTTAATAAAGGAATATTAATAAATGATTTAAAAAGATTCTCTTGGATAGGGATAATATATTTATTAGGTTTATTTTTCGCTATACCTTTAAGAATGTTAATGACTTATAGTGATATACAAAACAATTACTATTATATAGAAAATAATCCTATAAAAAGAATATTTGATTTTAGAGCTGAAGAGCCAATATTATTAACAGTAGTTATACCTGTTTTACTTGCTATATTTTTATTTAGATATATGCAGGTTAAAAAGTCAACAGATATGATTCACTCTCTTCCAATAAAAAGAAAAAACTTATATAATAATCAAATATTAATTGGAATAACATTTTTAATACTGCCAGTAATTATTACTTGTATTACAGCTATTATACTAAACTCAACACTAAATTTTAATGAATACTATACAAAAGATATTTTAAAAACAATAGACATTTTAAGATGGGCTGGTATAAGCATTCTTATGGATATAGTAATTTTTATGTTTAGTGTTTGTATAGGTATGCTTACAGGAATATCAGTTGTACAAGGTGTACTTACTTATATATTTTTATTTTTACCTGTAGGTTTTAGTGGGTTGATATTTTTTAATATTCAAGAATTTATTTATGGTTTTAACATGGAATATTATTTAAGGGATAAAATATTTATATTGTCACCTTTGACAAGAGTATTTGAAGTCAGAAATGAAAATATGCCAATGAGTACAAAGGAAGTATTAGTATATATAATTATTTGTATTATTTTATATTTTGTATCAAGATTTATATATAATAAAAGAAATTTAGAATCGGCATCTCAATCCATTGCTTTTAGCAAATTAAAACCTGTATTTAAATATGGGGTAACATTTTGCAGTATGCTTTTTGGTGGATTTTATTTTGGGGAAACTCAAGAAAGTATTTATTGGATATTTTTCGGATATTTCATATCATCTTTAATTGGATACTTTGTTGCAGAAATAGTTATAAACAAGTCATTAAGAGTTTTTAGAAATATAAAGGGATATTTTATTTATTCTATAGTAGTTGTGATACTGTTATTAGGAGTCAAATTTGATATTATAGGATATGAAGGATATGTTCCAGATTTAAAAAAAGTAGAAAGTATATATTTTGATACAGGTTTTTATAAATTAAGAGAACCTAAAGAAAAAGTAGTCTTTTATTATGAAAAAGAAAATTTAAAAAATATTCAAGAGTTACATAAAAAAATTATACAGCATAAAGAAAATAAAAATGACAAAAATTCAAATCAAAGAATAGCACTTGTATATAATTTAAAAAATGGAAAAAAAGTAGCAAGAGGATATTATATTAAAAAAGAGGATTATTCAAAATACTTTAAGCCTATCTACGAATCAAAAGAGTATAAAAAAATAAATTTCGATATTTTTAATGTTAAACATATAGATATTGAAAAAATTACAATTTATCCTATAGAAAATGTAAATAAAAAAGCAGTTATAACTGATTCAGAAGATATTAAAGAAGCTTTAGAAATTTTAAAAAGTGAAACATTAAATCAAAAATATGAGGATATGATAGACGAAAGAATAGATTGGGCAGATATAAATATTTTATTAGCAGATAACAAAAAAGCTGATGAAGAAGATAAATATGACCATACAATGTATTTTGGATGGGAAAAATCTTTTACTCAATTTGAAAAATGGCTAAAGAAAGAAGGATATATTGAAAACGCTAGAACTATGCCAAAAGATATTGCATACGCTGTTGTTGAGAAAAGAGAAGGAAAAGAGAGAGATAATCTTTATATAGATGAAAAAAATAAGAATGTAAAGAGATTAGATATATTTGATAAAAATAAAATTGAAATTTGCTTAAGAAATTATGAAAGTAAATCTGATGAAGATGTAAAATATATAATAGGGTTTTATTCAGAAGATAAAAATTCTATTAATTATGGAACTTTTGATGAGAATAATGCTCCTGATTTTATTAAAGAATATTTTAAATAGAAAAATAAAAGGAATCCAAAATAAAAGAGGATTCTTTGGAATTAATATCAAATACAAATAAGTGCATTAAAAAAATAAACTGTTTATAATATAAATAATCAAACAAATTTGAGAAAAACTATAGTAAGTAATATATTTATATATTGTAAAATATTTTAGAAAAGAAAATCATGTTATTGCTATGGAATCAAAAAATATATAAAATTATGCTGAATTATAAATAAATATTAATATAAATAAAATTTTCCTAAATTATAAAATAAAAAAGTTAGTAAAAAAATTATGTTTAGAAGATTTTATGTATTGACAATATGGCTAAAAAATATATAATTTTTTTGTAGAAAATATTTTAGAAATGGGGAATAAAATTGCCGAAAATTATCAAAGATAAATTAAAATTATACGGATTTAATAATTTAACAAAATCATTAAGTTTTAACATTTATGACATTTGTTATACAAAAACAGAAGAAGATCGTAAAAAATATATTGAATATATTGATGAACAATATAATTCAGAAAGATTAACAAAAATTTTAACTAATGTTACAAATATGATAGGAGCAAGTGTATTAAATGTTGCAAAACAAGACTACGATCCTCAAGGAGCAAGTGTAACATTACTTATTTCAGAAGAAGAAGTACCTTTATATGTACTTGATCCATCTTGTAATAGAGGAATTATAACTCCAATACGTGAAAATATAGTAGGACACTTAGACAAAAGTCATGTAACGGTTCATACTTATCCTGAAACTCATCCTGAAAATGATATTAGTACATTCAGGGTAGATATAGATGTTTCAACTTGTGGGGAAATATCGCCACTAAAAGCTTTAAATTATTTAATAGATAGCTTTGATTCAGATATTATTACTGTAGATTACAGAGTTAGAGGATTTACTAGAGATGTTAAAGGTGAAAAACATTATATAGATCATAAAATTAACTCTATACAAAATTTTATTGCTAAAGAAACATTAGATAGATACAATTTGATTGATATGAATATATATCAATCTAATATATTCCACACAAAGATGAAGTTAAAAGATATAAAGCTTGATAATTATTTGTTTGAAATTGAAGAGGAAGATTTAACTAAAGAAGAAAGACAAAATATCATTAATAAGTTAGATAAAGAAATGACAGAAATATTCTATGGTATAAACCTTCCTAATATATAGAATAAAAAATAAGGGGCTGTTTTTTAAAAAACAGCCCCTTATTTTTTAAAAATTTACATAATTATGTAGATTATATATACTGACTTTTAGAATAATAATAAATAATTATTTATACATATAGTTAAAAGAAAAGTTTGGTAGAGAGAAGTTATATGGATAATAATATTAATTTTGTTATTGAAAAAAGAATTTTTATTATTACATATGGAAATTATTATTGTAAATAGTAAGTTAATTATAGTAAATAATAAAACTAACAAGAGCCATTAATGTTTATATACTAAAAAAATTATTAAATAACTTAAAAGTTATAAATATTAATATTTGCGAAGGGATGAAATGATATATGAAAAAAATAAGTATTTTTTTTATGGTTCTATTGATGTTATTATTTACTGGGTGTAAAAATAAAGAAGTAATAAACAATATTAGTTTCAACAGTTCTGATACAATAAATTATAATATAACTATGAAAAGAGATTTATTGTGTTTGATGATGGCTTATCCTGAGCATATTACTGATATAGAACATGGAAAAGATGGGTATGTATATATAGTAATGAAATCAGGAGATAAAATAATTTACGATGACAAAAAGGTAAAAAACTTTAAAGAAAAATTATCAAATCCAGACTTACAAGATATGTTGGAACAAATTTATCCTAATACTGATATTAAGAATATTATGAAGGAAGATTTTGATCCAGGACGTATTAGACATTATAAATTACTTAAAGAGATATATGGCAGCACTAAAGAACAAATACAATCAAACCTCACCAATATAAAAGTTGGTTATAAATATTGCTTATTTAATAATAATAACAAAGCAGCAGAGTCTTTAAAGGCAGTAATGAAAGAACTTATACCTCTTGCTCAAAAGCGAAGTGATATCTATTCATGTGTTTTTCCAACAAGTGGGACTTTTAACTACCGATTAATTTCAGGAACAAATCGATTAAGTGCTCATTCTTTTGGAATAGCAATTGATCTTGCAAGAGATAAAAGAGATTATTGGAAGTGGACTTCAAAAGAAGATGGTGAAAAAAGGTTAAACAAATATCCAAGGGAAATTATTCATATTTTTGAGAAAAATAATTTTATTTGGGGTGGAAAATGGAATCATTTTGACATATTACACTTTGAATACAGACCTGAATTCATTCTAAAATCTAGATATTTTTCTAATAAGCCTATTAATGGAAAGCCATGGCATGATGGACTTCCTTCTATAGATGAAAATGTGCAAAAGTATATTCAACTAATTAATACAAAATTAAAATAAAAATCTGCGTATAGGCTGTTGGCAAATTGTCAACAGCCTATAATTTTCTATTTGCTTTTAAAGACAAAATAATTAAAAGATGTTATAATATTTTGGGAAAAAGTGAGGTGGTAAAATGAATAATAAGGAAAAAATTATTAATAATGATGAAAATAGTATTGCAGGAAGCGGATGTGAGATATTAGTTCCATTTAATGAAAGAAGGCCTCTTGAGGAAATTGAGCGTAGTATTATAAAAAAATATAGAAAAAATATATGGTCAAAGTTTATTAAGGGCATAAAAGACTATAACCTAGTAGAAGATGGGGACAAAATTGCTGTAGCTATATCAGGTGGAAAAGATAGTATGCTTATGGCTAAATTATTTCAGGAATTAAAGCGCCATGGCCAAATTAATTTTGAGTTAGAGTTTATTGCAATGGACCCAGGATATCATGAAAGTATAAAAGAGTTACTTATTGATAACTGCAATTATTTAAATATACCAATTCATATTTTTGAATCAGGTATTTTTAAAATAGTTGATAATATTGCAAAGGATTACCCTTGTTATATGTGTGCTAAAATGCGTAGAGGTGCATTATATTCAAAGGCTCAAGAACTTGGATGCAATAAGCTTGCTCTTGGACATCACTTTAATGATGTTATTGAAACAACTTTAATAAATATGTTTTATGCAGGAAATTTTAAAACTATGCTTCCAAAATTAAAGTCACAAAATTATGAAGGCTTAGAATTAATTAGACCAATGTATCATATTAGAGAGCAGTATATTGAAAGATTTATACAAAATAGCGGAATTTGGCCTTTAAATTGTGCATGTATGGTAGCTGCAAAAAAAACATCAAATAAAAGACACGAGATTAAAGAATTAATAAAGAAATTAAAGGAAAATTTTGAAGATGTGGACAAATCTATTTTTAAAGCAGCTGAAAATGTAAATATAGATGCCATATTAGGATGGCAGAAAAATGGAAACAAATATTCTTATTTAGATTTTTATGATGAAGAATAAAATTATATTTTTAGGGTAATTTGTTATTGACTATTTATATAATATTTGTTAAAATTCTATTTAATAATTAAAAACGAAATAACATAAACAATGTGATATAGAGGCCGCGGGTGTAAAGAGTACTAAATACTTAAATAGTTAGTATATAGGAAAGGTGCAACCGCCGAAATACATAAACTTATGTATTGGGACTATGTTGAATAAGCATAGTACTGTCTTTAGATTATAGCCCAATTTTCTAAAGGGGAGCTATATCATGTTGGGGCAAAAGGCGTTGTTGTTTTTGTATAAGACTATATTTTGTTTTGTAAAAAACAGTCATGAGCACCTTTTGCTCATGGCTGTTTTTTAATTTGAAAAAATAAATAATGATATAAACAATGTGATATAGAGGCCGCGGGTGTAAAGAGTACTAAATACTTAAATAGTTAGTATATAGGAAAGGTGCAACCGCCGAAATACATAAACTTATGTATTGGGACTATGTTGAATAAGCATAGTACTGTCTTTAGATTATAGCCCAATTTTCTAAAGGGGAGCTATATCATGTTGGGGCAAAAGGAGTTATTGTTTTTGTATAA
Source organism: Tepidibacter formicigenes DSM 15518 (assembly GCF_900142235.1). GTDB lineage: Bacteria > Bacillota > Clostridia > Peptostreptococcales > Peptostreptococcaceae > Tepidibacter > Tepidibacter formicigenes. The sequence continues at coordinate 13,616 of NZ_FRAE01000004.1, forward strand.
GACTATATTTTGTTTTGTAAAAAACAGTCATGAGTACCTTTTGCTCATGACTGTTTTTTATTAAAAATTAATTATATAAGCGGGAGAGGGGATTAAATATGAGACTATTTGAAACTATGAATATAAACAATCTAGGAAATTTAGAAATAGGAAATTGTGACACTGTGGAATTGGCAAAAGAATTTGGAACTCCTTTGTATGTAGTAGACGAAGAATTAGTTAGATATAATTGTAAATTATTTAAAGATAGTTTTAAAATTGAAGATATTGACACTGAAGTAATATATGCATCTAAAGCTTTTTTAAATTTAGCTATGTGTAAGATTATAGAAGAGGAGGGATTGTCTTTAGATGTTGTATCTGGAGGAGAGTTATATACAGCTTTAAAGGCAAATTTCCCTTCTAATAGAATTTATATGCATGGAAATAATAAAACACAAGATGAATTAATATTAGCTATTGAGTCGGGTGTAGGAAGGATAGTTGTAGATAATAGACAGGAGTTAGAATTAGTAGAGTATTTATGTGAAGAATTAGGTGAAGAAGTGAATGTTTTATTAAGAGTAAATCCAGGTATAGATGCTTATACTCATGAGTATATTCAAACTTCTAAAAATGATTCAAAGTTTGGTGAATCAATATATAGTAGGGATATTTTCTGGATAATAGATAGGTTTCAAAGAAGCAATAGATTAAATTTAAAAGGCTTTCATTGCCATATAGGGTCACAAATATTTGAGGAAAAATCATTTTATTCAAGTATTTTAGTAATGCTTGAGTTTGTAAGTAAAATTGAAAGGAAATGTAATTTTATTACTGAAGAATTAAATATAGGTGGAGGATTTGGGGTACGTTACACAGAAGAAGATAATACAATAGATTTAAAGACTTGTCTTAAAAAAATGATTTTATTAATAAAAGAAACAACAAGTAATATGAATATAAAGACTCCAAAGATAATGATAGAACCAGGAAGAGCTATAATTGCTAATGCGGGAATAACTCTTTATGAAATAGGTGGAACTAAAAATACCTATGGAGGTAAGCATTATATATTTGTTGATGGAGGTATGACTGACAATCCAAGAACAGCATTATATGGTGCAAAATATGAAGCTGTTGTTGCTAATAAAATAAACTTAGAAAATAGTCAAATATATACTGTTGCAGGAAAGTGTTGTGAATCTGGAGATATTATAATAAAAGATATTCAATTACCAAAAGTTGAGAAAAATGACATATTAGCAGTATTTAGTACTGGGGCATATAATTACAGTATGTCTAGTAACTATAATAGAATTCCAAGACCAGCAGTAGTATTTGTTAGAGATGGAGAAGCAAGGCTTGCTGTTAGAAGAGAAACTTATGAAGATATTATTAAAAATGATATATTGTTTTAATAAAATAAGGGGGAGATTAAGTTGCCAATGATAGTTCAAAAATATGGAGGAACTTCTGTAGGAAGTATAGAAAGAATGAAGGGTGTAGTAAAAAATGTATTAAAGGAAAAAGAAAAGGGTAATGATGTAGTAGTTGTAGTTTCTGCCATGGGTAAAGCTACTGATAAGCTTATACAAATGGCTAAAAAAATTTCTGACAATCCATGTAAGAGAGAATTAGACATGCTTATGTCTACTGGAGAACAAGTATCTGTTGCATTGTTATCAATGATACTTAAAGAATATGGATATGATTCAATATCTTTAACAGGCTTTCAAGCAGGAATAAAGACTGAAGGATTTCATACTAAAAATCGAATATCAGATATTGATATTGAAATAATAAAAAAGCATTTGAATGATGGAAAAATAGTAGTTGTAGCTGGTTTTCAGGGGATAAATAAAAATGGTGATATTACAACATTAGGAAGAGGTGGATCTGATACTACTGCAGTTGCTATAGCTGCAAAACTTGGATGTAATTGTGAAATATATACAGATGTAGAGGGAATTTATACTGTTGATCCTAGAGTCTATACTGAGGCAAAAAAATTGGATTATATAAGTTACGAAGAAATGATGGAATTATCAAGTTTAGGTGCTGGAGTTATGGAAACAAGAGCAGTTGAGATAGGTTGTAAATATAATATACCTATTTATGTTGCGTTAAATAGAGGAAATATAAAAGGAACTTATATAAAGGAGTATGATGAAAATATGGAACAAAAAGTGATAACAGGATTAACAACTAGTGATGATGTTTTAATGATTACTATAAATAATGTTTTATATAGTTGCAAAAATATAGCTTTAATATTTGAAAAACTATCTGAAAATAATATTAATGTAGATATGATAAGTCAAACTGCTCCACATGATGGATATGTTAATGTTTCTTTTACTACATCTAAAGAAGATATGTATGCTGTTGATGATATAATAGAAGAACTTAAAAATGAAATGAAAGATATAGAAATATCTAAAGAGTCAAATATAACAAAATTATCTGTTGTTGGTATAGGTATGATGAATCAATCAGGAGTTGCAGCTAGAGTTTTTAAAATATTTTCAGAAAATGGTATTGAATTTAAGCAGGTGACAACTTCTGAGATAAGTATATCTTATGCAATAAATGTCATGGATAAACAAAAGGCTATAATTTCAATAGCAAAGGAATTTGATTTATAAAAAATAAATTATAAATTTAATTAAAAGTAGTCAAATTTATTGAAATTAAGGAAAATGGGTATTATAATATGAAAGATGTATTAAGTTTATGCAAAAAAACATAGGAGGTATTTTACAAATGATGAAACTAACAGATCCATATGAAATAGCAAAATTTATAAAAAACTCAACTAAAAAAACACCTGTTAAAGTGTACTTAAAAGGAAAATTGAATAGTGAAGAATACGAAAATGTAAAAATATTTGGATGTGAAAATTCATATATACTTATTGGAGAATATAGCATTATAAATAATATACTAGAAGAAAATAAAGATAATATTATTGATTATCATATAGAGTTTGATAGAAGAAACTCAGCTATACCTATGTACAATTACTTACATAAAGATGCTAGAATTGAACCAGGTGCAATTATAAGAGATATGGTTTCAATTGGGAAAAATGCAGTTATAATGATGGGGGCAGTTATAAATATAGGAGCGGAAATTGGAGAAGGTTCAATGATAGATATGAATGCAGTTATAGGTGCAAGAGGAACTATAGGTAAGAATGTTCATCTTGGAGCTGGAGCTGTTGTTGCAGGAGTGCTTGAACCTCCTTCAGCTACTCCGGTTATTATAGAAGACGATGTAGTTATTGGAGCTAATGCAGTAATACTCGAAGGAGTTAAAATAGGTAAAGGAGCTATTGTCGCAGCGGGTGCTATTGTAACTAAAGATGTTCCAGAAAATGCAGTTGTAGCTGGGTCTCCTGCTAAAATAGTTAAAATGAAAGATGATAAAACAAAAGAAAAAACAAAATTAATGGAAGATTTAAGAGGATAATAAGGTATAGCAGGTATGAAGTCATTGAACAACATACCTGCTTATTTTATTTTGTACTACAATTTGTTTTAGATGGTTTTAAAATATGCTTTTAATGAATTTGAATGCTAATAGTGAAACTGGCAAGGAGTTTACAGAACATGAAGATGAAGAAATAGATTTGTAGTAGAAGGAGAAGTATACTTAGTTTTTGAAGAAGAGTTTCTTTTAAAAGAAGGTGATACAGTTAGAATACTTTCTCACAGAAAGCATAAATTTAGAAATGAAACTGAAAAAAATGTTAGAGTATTGTTTATAAAAAGTAAAATTGTTCTATAAAAAAAACAGTAGGATATATATATCCTACTGTTTTAGTCACGAGCGAAAACTTGTTATACTAAGCAGATTTTTCTTCTTTTTGTTCATTAATTTTCTTTTCGTAGTTGCTATACATTACTAAAGCAACTCCTGAGAAGAATACAGGACCACCTATACTCCAGAGAGTAGATGATATATCTCCATTCATTGCTGGATCTATTATTGTGAAGAAGTTAGCAAATCCAACAGTAAATACAACTACTATAGTAGCTATTAATCCACTCTTATAACTCTTGAATACTACGAATGGTTTTTCAATTTCTTCTTTCTTCTTAAATGGAGCGAATGCACCTGCTATAAACATATATGGAAGTGTCATTGCAACATTAGTCATTAATACTAACTTAGAAAAGAATGCAGCAGCAGCGTCTCCACCGAATGATACCATTAGTATCATAGCTATAACAGTTATAGCTTGGATTTTCATAGCGTTTACAGGCATTCCATCTTCGTTTAATTCACCCATTTTACCTGGCCATAACTCTTTTGGAGTACCTGTTATTATTTGTTTTAATGGAGCATATGTTAATGTGAAAAATGCACCAGTTAATGCAAGTAACATTGATATACCAACATATCTAGCTATCCAGTTACCTAATGATATTGATATAGATTCACTTAATCCAAATGCTTGTCCTAATTCAAATCCCATGTTGTTCATCATTATATATGCAACGTTACCCATGTGTACGTTGTCTGTAGATAATACTTCATTCCAATTTACGAACACACCACATAAGAATATACCAATTGCATATCCTACAGATATTACTATTGCTGATATAGTTATACCTTTAGGGAAAGTTACTTCTGCATTTTCAGTTTGGTCAACCAAACCACCAGCAACTTCTGTTCCACCATAAGCAAATATAGCAAAAACTAAGAATCCTAATATTGCTACAGGATTTTGGAACGATGGATTAGGAGATTGTATAAATGATTGAGAACCAATTATAGGTTGAGCTAATTCTCCACCATTTCCTATTAATATAGCTATTGATCCTACTATTAATACTACGTTTAATAATGCAACTGCAGTACCACCTACAGAAGTTATTTTTTGTATTTTATCTAAACCTTTAGTTGATACTATTGTTACAAATGCTATCCAACAAACTCCTAATATACCTAACGTTTGTGTTGAGCTTAATCCAAATAATGACCATGTTGAAGTTGTATCTGTACCGAATATAGCCGTTGAGAAAACAACCCATATTGCAGATCCAACGTTAACCATCCATATTATATATGAAGCATACCACATAAATGTTCCAATAAAAGCATATTTAGGACCTACAGATTTTGACATCCAAGAATAAATACCACCCTTTTCACTTTTAAATGCAGCACCATACTCTGCCATCATAAATGCAAATGGTATGAAGAATGTTATTGCAGATAAAATGTACCAAGGAATTGCACCATAACCCATTAAGTAGAATGATCTAGGCATATTTGCAAATCCAAATACTGAAGTGAAAATCATTAATACTAATGATACTAAAGTTAATTTTTTGTTACTTTTTAAATTTGATGACATACTATGCCTCCTTGTTAAAATTAATTTGTTTTTTAGACTATATAAATATAATTATATAAAAAAAAATCATAATATAATTATATATGAATATACAAGAAAGGCAATAACTCTACAAAAATTAATAATTTTCACATTCTTTTATAAAATCAGAATAATGTTAATTGTGATATATAAATTTATATTCTTTCATTATTATATAAAAATAGGATTCTTTATAGCTATATAAGGGGATATAATTGAAACGCAATAAAAATTATAAAAAGGAAGGATTGTTCATATTTTTGTATAGTGATTTCAAAATGGTTTACGAAACTTATTTTACATGTATATGTTTAGTGATAAGTAGAATAAAATAATGATAAAATTTTGCTAAAATAATAATTTATTACATTACATAGTATTGGCAAAAGTTAATATAAATATTAAAATAAATTTAAAGCATCTAGAAAAATGTTGCAAATAAATGAGAATATATAGTTATCTAAGGAGGTAATTTTGTGTCTTATAATTCGAAACTTAAAGATGATCAAGTTGATGAATTGTTTAAAGCTATATTAAAACTTGAAAATATAGAAGAATGTTATAGATTTTTTGAAGATATTTGCACTATAAAAGAAATAAAGTCAATAGCACAAAGACTTCAAGTTGCTATATTGCTAATAGAGAATAAAACATATAGTGAAATAGAAGAAAAAACAGGAGCTAGTACTGCTACTATAAGTAGAATTAGTAGATGTTTAAACTATGGGGCTGATGGCTATAAGTTAATATTAGATAGAATGGGATATAAAAAAGAAAGTAGCAAATAATATTAAATTTAAATAAAGACCTTATTTTTACTTTAAGGTCTCTTTTTTGATACTTTTAAATATTAAAATGTAAAAAGAAAGAGATAGAGATAGAGAAATTGGAATTAAAGAAAAAGCAGTATAAGGTGATAGTGTTTTACTTAAAGCACCCATTAGACTATTTAATATCATATTTACTCCTGAAACAAAAGCAAGTATAGTTCCCATAATATATGATGTATTTTCATTAAAAGTCTTTCCTATTATGGTTATAGTTGTAGGAAATACTATGGAGAAGAAAAATCCAGATAAGGAAATTAATATTGTAAACTTATATTTTAGTAAATATCCGCTACTAAAAAATAATAATGATACAATTAAATAAAGTACTATTGATTTTTTTACTCCAAGTTTTTCTACTATAAATCCACCAGTCAATCTTCCTATTGTAAAAACTAAAAAAAACAAAGATGAATAATAAGAAGCTTCATTTATCGTAAAATTATAAGATGTTTGAGCAAAATTAATAAACCAATTTGTAAAACCTACTTCAGAAAAAACATAGAAGCCTAGAGCTAATATGAAAAATATTACTAGTTTGTTTTTAAAAGTTTGAGAAATACTTAACTTTGTTTTTTCGGTTTTAGTTATAGGAAACTTTATAAAAAATGAATAAATAAAAAATACTAAAAACAATATAGTGTTCCACAAGTATATTTGTTTAAATGTAAAGCCTTTTGATATCATTATACCTGAAAAACGTTGACTTATAGTTACTCCAAAACCATAGAAAAAATGTGTTAAATTTATAAGTACAGCTTGGTATGTTATAAATAAAATAGGTGAAATAGAGTTTACTGATATACCATGAAGTCCTGTTCCTATATTTGTTAAAAATACAGCAAATAGTAACGTAGCAAAGTTATAAGAAATAGAATTAATTAAATAAGATATGGTTATTAAACCTATAGATAAAATAATTACTTTTTTTTGACCAAATTTAGAGCAAAGTATTCCTCCTAAATATGTAGAAATTATATAACCTAATATAGCTAGAGAAAACATAAACCCAATTAAAGAATCTGTAATACTGAAAGCTTGCTTGAATTGAGGGACAAATAATCCTCTCATACTTTCTGCAAATCCAATAACCATCATATTTACAAATATAAATAAAATGCTACTTTTATGTTTTAGTTCTTTTAACATATAAAATAAATCCTTTCTAAATGTTAATTTAAAGCAACAATAGACTATCATAATTATTTTATAAAGTCTATATTTAATTATAATGAACTGAAATTTATATTTATAATTAGTAAAATAGAATTATTTTACACGTAGAATATTGCTATTAATTGGCTGATTATGTAAAATGTATAAGTGATATAAATATAATGCTTATATAAGAACGTGTATGTATTATATAAATATAATAATTGAAAAAAGAGTTTAAATTTTGTTTACAAAATATAAAGTAGAATTGTTAGAATATTTTAAGTGTGATAAAATATAGGTAGAATATTGTCGGAATGTGAGGTAGAAATTATGAAAATAACTAACAATATAGAATTGCTTAGTAAAGGGCTTAATGCTTATTCCCTTAAACATGAAGTTATAACAAATAATATATCAAATGCAAATACTCCAAACTATAAAAGAAAAGATGTACAATTTGACGAAATTTTAAAAAAATCTTTACAAAACAATAAATCTGTAGAGTTATGTACTACAAATCAAAAACATATTAAAATGAATAGTGACAGTATAAAACCTAAAATTATAACTAGCCAAAACACTAAATCAAGACTTGATGGAAATAATGTAGACATTGATGTGGAAATGGCACAACTAACAAAAAACTATATTAAATATAGTGTAATCAGCCAACAAATATCAGGTTTATTTAGGAGAATTAAGAATGCAATAAGTGAAGGGAGCAGATAATTATGTCAATGTTTAATTCTATTAATATAAGTTCTTCAGGATTAACTGCTGAAAGACTTAGAATGGATATTATTTCTAAGAATATAGCAAATGCTAATACAACTAGAACAGCTAATGGGACACCTTACAGAAGACAAGTAGTTACATTTAAGACTGCTGAAAATAGTTCATTTAAAGAACATCTGAATAACTCCTTAAATAAAAACATTGCTCAAGGAGTGGAAGTTGAATCTATAAAGGAGGATAATAGTGCATTTAAAAGAGTATATGATCCAGGTCATCCAGATGCAGATAAGGATGGATATGTATTAATGCCTAATGTTAATATAGTTACTGAAATGGTAAATATGATATCTGCAACCCGTTCGTATGAAGCAAATGTTACTGCTTTAAATGCTAGTAAAAGTATGATGATGAAGGCTTTAGAAATAGGAAAATAAAGGAGTAGAACATTATGAATATAAATGATATAAGAAATCACAATCTAACTATCGGTAGTATTGAAAAACAAAATAATAATCAAAAAGAAAAAAGTATTAGCTTCAAAGATTTTTTAAAAGAAAATATATATTTTGTAAGTGATATGGAAAAGCAAGCTAATGATATGAATTTAAAATTTATGAGTGGTGAAGTTGAAAATATTCATGATGTAATGATTGCAAGTCAAAAGGCGGATATATCAATTCAAGCCTTTATACAGGTTAAAAATAAAATTATGGATGCTTATAAAGAAATAATGAGAATACAAATATAGTAATATACCTAGTTTGAAATGAGGTGTATAAATGGGTGATATTTTTTCTAAACTAAAAGATTTTACAAATAACTTTTTTTCTAAATACAATAAAAAACAAAAAATTAGTATGGCTGTAGGGGCTTTTTTAATAGTTTCAATAACAACAGGATCTATTTTATATATTACTAGGCCAGAATATGTAGTTTTATATAAAGATTTAGATTTAAAAGAGTCAGCTCAAATTGCAAAAAATTTAGACGAGTTAAAAGTAGATTATAAGATAAAAGATGAAGGAATTATTCTTGTTAGAAAAGAAAATATAAATAAAATAAAAATGGATTTATCAACAAAAGGTATTCCTGCAGCTAAATTTTCTTACGAAGATTTATTAAATAAAAACACTATGTTCATGAGTGAAGATGAAAAAGAAAGAGCTTTTAACTATGCTCTTCAAAATCAAATAGCTTCAGTTATAGAAGAAATTCCATCTGTAAAAAAGGCTTTAGTTAATCTTAGCATTCCCAAAACCTCAAGTTTTATACTTGATGAGAATAAACAAGACTCAAAGGCATCTGTATTTATAGAATTAAAAGAAGGAGCTGTTTTAGATAAGCAGAGTATAGATGGAATTGCAACTTTAGTTTCAAATTCTGTAGAAGGACTTAATTCAGAAAATGTAACCATACATGACTCTACTGGAAGAGTATTAAATTCAAAAGATAAAAATGAAACCTTTGCATCTTCAAATCAATTAGAACTTCAAAATAAGGTAAAAGAAGATATTGAAGAAAATTTAATAAAGCTTTTATCTCCGGTTTATGGTTATGGAAATGTTTCTGTAATGGCAAGTGTTAAACTTAATTTTGATACTGATATTATGGAAAGTAAAGAATATGAGCCTCCAATAGAAGGAGAAGAAAATGGAATAATAAGAAGTTTACAACAATCTAATGAATCTGTAAGAGATAATCAAAATGGAGGAGTTCCAGGAACTGATAGTAATACAGAAGAGATTACTCAGTATCAGCAAGAGGAAAATACTCAGTCTGCTTATGATAAATCTAATAAGATAGTAAATTATGAAATGAATGAGATAGTAAGAAAAGTTGAAAGATCAAAAGGGCAGATACAAGATATTACAGTTGCTGTAATATTAAACAGTGAGGTATTAGAAGGAAAAGAGCTTAGTGATGATAAGAAAAAAGAAATATCTAATTTAGTTTCAAGTGCTACAGGACTAGATACAAAAAGGGTTGAAGTATATGCTCAATCATTTAATACTGATATAGCTGATGCGCTTAATGATGCTTCTAAAGATCAAGGAACTATTTTACCTATGTGGATGATTATTTTATTAATAATACTTGTTTTAATACCAATATTAGGATTTATCATTTATATTATTATAAGAAATAGAAAAGAAAAAGAGAAAAATCAAAATGTAACTAAAACAGAAGCTGAGAGTATAAATAATATGGAACAAGAAATAGAAGAGTTAGAGTTAGATATAAAAGAGTCAGGGTATAAAAAGAGTATCGAAAATCTCGTTAATAAAAATCCAGAAATTGTATCTCAATTACTAAAAAGTTGGCTAGATGAGAATTAAAGAGGTGATTATATTGCCAAAAGGGTCTAAAAATAAAAATGAAATGACAGGAAAGCAAAAAGCAGCTATACTTTTAATTACTTTAGGTCCAGAGTATTCTGCTAAGATGTTTCAATATTTATCAGAAGAAGAAATTGAAGAAATTACTTTAGAAATTGCTAATATGAAAAAAGTTGAACCAGAAGTTAAGGATAAAATTTTACAAGAATTTTATGAAATTTGTTTAGCACAAGAAGTAATTTCGGAAGGCGGAATAGGATATGCAAAAGATGTATTAGAAAAAGCTTTAGGAACTGATAAAGCAATTGAAATTATTAATAGACTTACAGCATCACTACAAGTTAAGCCTTTTGATTTTGCCAGAAAAGCTGATGCAGCTCAAATAGTAAACTTTATACAGAATGAACATCCTCAAACAATAGCACTTATATTATCGTATTTAGACTCTCAAAAATCAGGTCAGATATTGTCAAGTCTTCCTAATGATAAACAAGCTGAGGTTGCAAAAAGAATAGCTACAATGGATAGAACTTATCCAGAAGTAATAAAAGAAGTTGAGTTGGTTCTTGAAAATAAATTATCTAATTTAGTAACACAAGACTATACAACTGTTGGAGGAGTTCAATCTATAGTTGATATATTAAACTCAGTGGATAGAGGTACTGAAAAATATATTATGGAAGATCTTGAAATGTCAGATCCAGAACTTGCTGAAGAAATTAAGAAGAGAATGTTTGTATTTGAAGATATTATCACTCTTGATAATGTATCTATACAAAGATTCATTAGAGAAATTGATAATAACGATTTAGCGATTTCTCTTAAAGGAGCAACGCAAGAGGTTGCAGATATTATATTTTCTAATATGTCTAAGCGTTTAGCTGAAATGATTAAGGAAGATATGGAGTTTATGGGGCCTGTTAGACTTAAGGATGTTGAGGAAGCTCAGCAAAAAATTGTTAATATAATAAGAAAACTAGAGGAATCAGGAGAAATAGTAATCTCAAGAGGTGGAGGAGATGAATTGATTGTCTAGAGTAATAAAATCTAATCAAGTTAAACTTGTTGAGCAAAAGGTAGTAAAATTCGATTCAACAAAAGGAGCACAGCAAAGCAATTCTTATAATGTAGATATTGAAAAAAATATAGATATTGATAAAATAACTGCTCAAATTGAGCAGTTATTAATAAAAAAAGAAGAAATAAATAATCAAATCCAAAGGGAAAAGGAAATTGCACAAAGAGAAAAAGAAGAAATAGTAAACAAGGCAAAATCAGAATATGAAAATATAATAAAAAGGGCACAAGAGGAATCTCAAATATTATTTAATGATAGAAGAGAAGAAGGATATAAACAAGGATATGAAGATGGATACAAAAAAAGTATAGAAGAGTATAATTCTATAATACAGGAAGCGTTAAGTGTTAAAAATTCTGTCTTGAATTGGAAAAAATCTGAAATAAATAGACTTGAGAAAGATGTAATAAATTTAGTTATACAATCTATAGAAAAAATAATTCGGATTAAATTAGAAGAAGATGATGAATTAATTTTAAATGTTCTAAAAGAAGGATTAGACAAGTTTACTTTCACAGAAAAGCTTATTATTAGAGTGAGCTCTAATGATTTTGATACAGTTAACTTTTCAAAGGGTAAAATACTTGCCATGGCAGCTCATATAGATGATATGGAAATAAAAGTAGATAATTCTCTAGGAAAAGGAGAAGTAATTATTGATACTAATTCAGGAAGTATAAATCCAAGTATTAAAAATCAACTAGAAATATTAAAGGAAGAGTTTTTAAACCTAATTCAAGGTGATGATGAAATATGAAGGCTATAGACATAGGTAGATATTTTCACAAATTAAGAGAAATGAACTTAATTCAATATACAGGAAGGGTATCTCAAGTAGTAGGACTTACAATTGAGTCAAAAGGACCTGCTGTAAAGTTAGGTGAAATGTGCTTTATATATCCAATAAAATCAGATACACCAATATTAGCTGAAGTTGTTGGATTTAAAGAAGAAAAAGTTCTTTTAATGCCACTTGGAGAAATGGATGGGATAGGACCAGGAAGCAAAGTTGTAGCAAGTAGCCATGGCTTAGAAGTTAAAGTTGGAGAAGAGCTCTTAGGAAGAGTTTTAGATGGATTAGGAAATCCTATAGATGGTGGAGAAGATTTAAATCTTAAAGAATCATATCCAGTAATGAATCAACCTCCAGATCCATTGAAAAGAGATAAAATAGTTGAGCCGCTACCTTTGGGAGTAAAAGCATTAGATGGAATTTTAACTTGTGGAAGAGGTCAAAGAATAGGAATATTTGCAGGTTCAGGGGTAGGAAAATCTACACTTTTAGGAATGATTGCAAGAAACACAAAAGCTGATATAAATGTAATTGCTTTAATTGGAGAAAGGGGAAGAGAAGTTAGAGAATTTATTGAAAATGATCTTCAGGAAGAAGGATTAAAAAAATCTGTTCTAGTTATAGCAACATCAGACCAACCACCCTTAGTTAGAATGAAAGGAGCACTGCTTGCAACGTCAATAGCAGAATATTTCAGAGATGCGGGAAAAAATGTTATATTAATGATGGATTCTTTAACTCGTTTTTCTATGGCTCAAAGAGAAGTAGGACTTGCAATAGGAGAACCTCCTGTTACAAAAGGATATACACCTTCTGTATTTGCAGTATTACCAAAACTTTTAGAAAGAGCTGGAAATTCAGATAAAGGCTCTATTACAGGATTATACACAGTTCTTGTAGATGGAGACGACATGAATGAGCCTATAGCCGATGCAGTAAGAGGTATACTTGATGGACATATTGTTCTATCAAGAAATCTTGCAAATAAAAATCACTATCCTGCTATTGAAGTATTATCTAGTGCAAGTAGGGTAATGGCAAATATTACAGATAGAAAGCATGTAGAAACAGCTAACAAATTAAAAGATCTTTTGGCTACCTATAGAGAAGCTGAAGATTTAATAAATATAGGAGCTTATGCAAAGGGGTCTAATCCTAAAATAGATTTAGCTATAGAAAAAATAGATGAAATTAACTCTTTTTTAAGACAGTGGACTCATGACAAGTTTGAGTATGAAGAAGTTATACAAACTCTATTCAAAATATTTGAAGATTAGAGGTGTATATTTTGAAGTATAAATTCAGATTTCAAAAAATTTTAGATATAAAAGATAAATTAGAAGAAAATAAGAAAATGGAAATAAGTAATATTCTTAATGATGTAAATAAAGTAAAAGAGGAACTAGAGTATTTAAGTAAAAGTAAAGAATCTAAGAATATGGAAATAAAAAATGTTATGACAGTAGGTACAAATATAAATACAATAAAATCTATGAATGAATTTATATATTCTATTGATTTAAAGATAAAAAGTATAACTAAAAAACTAAATTTATTAGAAAGAGAATTAGAAATAAAGAAAAAAGAATATATAGAAGTAATGAAGGAGAAAAAAACATTTGAAAAACTTAAAGAAAAGGATATTCAAAAATTCAATGAGAAATTAAAAAAGCAAGAAGAGCAGTTTGTAGATCAAATAGTTACATTTAAACATAGCATTAGTAACTAGGAGGAGAATATGAAGGAGAATATAAATGAAAGTATAGAGGAAAATGAAGTTAAACCAAAAAAGAAAAAATTTAAAATTATATTATTTATAATTTCAATATTATGTATAGCTTTTATTATCCTCTACTTTACAAACTCAGATATAAATACAATGACTAATAATTTACTTAAAAAAGCTCCAATAGTAGGAACTACTTTTGAAGGTATTCCATCTGAAGAGGAAAATGAAGAAAGAAAAAGAGTTCTTGCTAAGTATTATTTATCTTTAGATAATGATAGAACTGTAGACAAGCTTATGATTTTAAAGAAAGAAGATAAAAAATTATATGATGATGTAGTTTTACAGATGAATAAAATAGATTTGTCTAATACAAAAACTATATTAGAAGAAATAAGAAACAAGGAACTTAAAAAAGATATTCTTCAAAGAGAAATAGATACTATGAATGAAGAAAAATTAAATGAAATTAAAGATATATCAAATAATTATTTAAAATTAGGTTTAGTTGGTACGATAAATAATTTAGAAGAAGATATAATTGATTTAAAATTAGATTTTGAAGATGCTGCTAAAATTATGGAAAACTTTAAACCTGAATATGCTGCTAAAGTATTTTATTATATGGACGAAAATATAGCATTAACAATAAAAGAAAACATTTCTAAAACATACAATAAGGAATTAGAAAAAGAAATAATTAAATATGAAGAATATGTAAAAGAAAAAGAAAAGTTAGCTGCAATTTATAAAAATAAAAAACAAGAAGAATCTGCAACGCAACTACAAAATAAAGATATGTATTCATCAGAGGATTTAGGAATAATATTTGCAAATATGGACTACTTAACAGCAGCTAAGATACTTTCAGAATTTCAAGATAGAGAGCATCTAAATTCTGTTTTAAGTCAAATAAAAGATGTAGAGCAGTTGAATAAAGATAATGAAAACTTTACAAATATATTTAGTGATATAAACAATACTTTAAAAATTTTAGATATGTACAAAAGAGATTTAGATACTTTAAAAAGCTCTTACGAAAAAATGACTCCAAGAGAGATAGTAAATTTAGTAAACCAAATGACTAGTAGTAAGCCAAAATTTAAGGAATATAAAATTGATGAAGGAAAAAGCTTTACCATAAGTGAAGAAGAACTTATGATAGAAATTTTAAAAAGGTTAAAGCCAAAATTATTATCTCAAGTAATAGCAAACTTAGATGATGAAAAAGGAGCTGAAATAAGCAGAAAAATAGGTTTGCCAAAGCAGCAAAATTAAGGGGGGAGATTATTGAATAACTTGTTGCCTATAAATTTTAATTTGCAAAGTTCTTTTTCTGTAAAGAGGGAAAAGTTTTTAAAAACACAAAATGCAGATAGTTTTAAAAAAGCAATAGATAAATTCTCTAAAAATGATAGTAATGATAAAATAAGAAATAAAAACAAAAAAAATAAAAATATTAGTAATAAAAAAGAATATGAAAAAGATAGAAATATTGAAAATCAAGAGAATATAAAAAATAAAGATTATAATCAAGGAGAAAATGAAACAAAAGTTGAAGAACATGATGTTGTAGATGAAGTAAAAGTAAGTAAAAGAATGAAAAAAGAAGAACAAACATTAGATGTAGAATTAAAAGAGGATTATAACAAAGATGAATTAATAAAAAAATTAGAATCGATAATAGTTTTTTTACAGGATATAGATTTAGAAGGAATTAACAATCAAAATGAAGTTAATAAAGTAAAAGAAATTTTAACAAAAATATATAATGACATATCTAATAATAATTTAAATAATGAAGAAATTGAAAAACTTTTTGTAAAGTTAGAAGAGGCTGATTTTATACCAGAAGATATAAAAAATAAAATATTAAATGATATTAAAAGAATTAATGATGGAAAAATAGCTGGTAATATTTCTTTAAATAAAAATGATATAAATAATGACAATAATTTAGATACACATAAAAAAAATATAATAGAAATAAAAGAAGATAGGATAAACCAAGAAAACATAGAAATTGAATTTTCAAAAGTACAAAAGGTTAATAAAAATTCTAGCTTAGAAGAAAATTTAAACTTAGATTTTACTCAATATGAAGATGAAGATTTGCAAAAGCTAGAAAAAGAGTTTTTTGGTATGAACGAAATGAATGAAAATGGGTCAAGCATAAACTTACAAAATTTTAATGTATTAAAATCATCACAAGGTATTAAGAATATATCTTCTTCTTTAAACTTAAAACAAGTAAGTAATATAAATCCTAATGATATATTAGAACAAATAACCAAAAAAAGTAAATTAATTATTGATAAAGATAATTCTAGTATGGAAATAAAGTTAGAACCAGAGCATTTAGGGAAATTAACTTTAAAGGTAGTTCTTGAACGAGGTATTTTAAGTGCAAAGTTTATAGCTGAAAATGATGATGTAAAATCAGTAATAGAAAATAACATGGAGGAACTTAAAAATAACCTTTTAGAACAAGGACTCAATATACAAAGCTTAAGCGTATCTGTTGATAGTCAAGGTGATTTAAGTAGACACAAAAATATTTTAGAAGCCATGGCTTATAATAAAAAAAATAGTAAGAACATAAACATAAATGATGTTATTGAAGAAGAAAAAGAAAATCCTTATTTATCTATTGATGATAATTTCAATGGATTAGCCTAGGAGGGAGATTATGAGCATAAATGGAGTACTGCCTAATAATTTTACAAACTATACAGGCTCAGGGAAAGTAATTCCAAAAGATGAAAAGAAAACAACTACTACAACACAAAATACAAGTAGTGTAAATGATAAATCAAATGCATTAACAAAAAGTATGAAGACTCAAATGGGAAAAGATGATTTTTTAAAGCTTCTTACAACTCAGCTTAAATATCAAGATCCATTAAATCCTATGGAGGATAAAGAATTTATATCTCAAATGGCTCAGTTTAGTTCATTGGAGCAAATGCAAAACTTAAATACTGCATTTCAAGATGTATCTAAAGGAATTGTATCGCTAAACAATAACTTTGTAGTTGCCAATAAGAATTTAGAAGAACAAATAGATGAGCTTATAAATGAAATTAAATCTTTAAAAAAAGAACTTTTAGAAGATACTGATGAAACAGAATCTTCTAATGAAAATAGTGAAAGTAAAATTGAATTAGCATAAAATTTGGGGGAGGTAATTCGTTATGATGAGATCAATGTATTCTGCTGTATCAAGTTTGAGAGCACATCAGACTAAAATGGATGTTATAGGAAATAACATTGCAAATGTCAATACAGTAGGGTTTAAAGGTTCTAGAGTTACATTTAAAGAAACATTTGCTCAAACTGTAAAAGGAGCAGGTGGAGCTCAAGATGGACGTGGAGGAACAAATCCTATGCAAATAGGACTTGGAGCAGACGTGGCATCTATTGATACCATTCAAAGAAGAGGAGCAGTTGAGAGAACTGATAATCCAACAGATTTAATGATAAATGGAGATGGATATTTTATGGTATCTGATGATATTAACTTTTTAAATAGATATTATACAAGAGCAGGTAACTTTATGCTTGATGAAGGTGGTAGTTTGGTCACTCAAGATGGATATAAAGTACTTGGATATATGGCTGATGAAACAGGAAGACTTAAAAGTAGCTTAGAAGGACTTAAAATAGATAAATCTTTAGTATATCCTCCTCAAGCAACAAGACCATCAGATCCACCTATACCAGGTGAGGAAATAGTTACATTTAAAGGTAATTTAGATTCTAATACTACATCATTTGGAGAAATTGATGCAAGTGGTAATATCCAAAATGAAAAGGGAGCTATAGTGGGAGACTCGAATGGTGGAGCTGCTATCTACAGCTTTGATACAGAACTTTCAAAAGCTGCTGGAAAACCAATATATGCACAAAAAAATGAAGATTTAAGTCAGTCTCTTGCAAGAGAAACTACAATAGAAGTTTTTGATGATTTTGGGAATGTTCATCAATTAAAAATGTTATTTACTAAAATAGGTGTTGATTCAACTAACGATCAAAGTGTATGGAAAGTAGATGCAATATATATGGATCAAGATGGAGCTATGATAGCAAATAATACTACAAATAAATATACTGCAGATGGTAAACCTGACACTACAGATGTTTCTAATGGATTTAACTATAATGGAGGAAATTCATTTATACTTAAATTCGATAAAAACGGAAAAGTAGTTGGGGATAGTAAAATGACTTTCAATATTGGTAAGGATTTAACTGATGGTGCTGATGCATTAGTCTTTGACATGGATTTAAGCAACTTAACTCAATTTGCAGATAAATCTAATGCTGATGCGAGTTTTATAAAAGGATATAAGCAAGGTTCACTTAGTGAATATGCTATAGCACCAAATGGTGAAGTAATAGGTATGTTTGATAATGGACAAAGAAGGCTTTTGGGTAGGGTTGCAATAGCTAATTTTAAAAACCCGTCTGGGCTTCAAAGATTTCAATCTAATATGTTTTTAGAAACTAGAAACTCAGGTAATGCAGTTATTGGAAAACCTGGTCAAGATGGATTTGCAGGGCTTAATCCAGGTTCACTTGAAATGTCTAACGTTGACTTAGGTCAGGAATTTACAAATATGATTACAACTCAAAGAGGTTTTCAAGCTAATTCAAGAGTTATAACCACAACTGATCAAATGCTTGAAGAACTTGTAAATCTAAAGAGATAATAAGGTGAAACTATGATAAAGGTTAAGAGGTTTAATGGAGAAGAGTTTGTAATAAATTGTGAATTAATAGAAACTATAGAAGGAAATCCAGATACAGTAATAACATTAACTACAGGACATAAATTTGTAGTAATAGATAATGTAGATACAGTAATTAAAAAAATAAAGGAATTTAAAAAAGATATAAATGCAAGCATTGTAGTACGCAGAAAAGAGGTGTAGCACTTGGATTTAGGAACACTCATTGGTATAGTATTGGGGTTTGTATTAATCATAGTAAGTATTCTTCTAGGAGGAAGTTTGGGTTCGTTTTTTGATCTTCCTTCTTTAATGATAGTGTTAGGGGGAACAATTGCTGCAACTTTAGTTGCATATCCCCTTCCCAAAGTTAAAGAGATAATAAAATTAACACAAATAGCATTTAAACAAAGACCAAATAATCCAAATGATATGATAGATAATATAATAGAACTTGCAAATAAAGCTAGAAAAGAAGGGCTTTTGGCTCTTGAAGAATCATCAGGTAATTTAGAAGATGATTTTATAAAAAAAGGTATAATGCTTGTTGTAGATGGAACAGATCCAGAACTTGTTAGAACATTACTTGAAACAGAATTAGCATTTTTAGAAGAAAGACATAAAGGTGGTCAAGGATTATTTGAAACTATGGGATCTTTATGTCCGGCTTTTGGTATGGTTGGTACACTTATTGGGCTTATTAACATGCTTCAAAAGCTAGATGATCCATCAAGTATAGGTCCATCCATGGCGGTTGCATTAATTACAACATTTTATGGGTCGTTATTTGCAAATTTAATATTTATACCAATTGCAAATAAGTTAAAGTTAAAGAGTAGAGAAGAAACACTGGAAAAAGAAATAGTAGTAGAAGGACTACTGTCTATACAAGCAGGAGAAAATCCAAGAATAATAGAGGAAAAGCTAAAAGCATTTTTACCTCCTTCAATGAGAAGAGAAGCGCAGGAAGGAGAAGCATAATATGCCTAGAAAGAAAAAAGAAGAAGAGGTCAAACAAGGTGCTCCAGAGTGGATGGGTACTTATGGAGACATGGTAACATTACTGCTTTGTTTTTTTGTTTTGCTTTTTTCAATGTCATCTGTTGATGCTCAAAAATTTCAAGCGATTATACAATCTTTTAATGGATCGTTAGGATTTCTTGATGGAGGAAAAACATTAGTTGAAGAACAGTATATAGATAAAGGATTAAGGAATGATAAAAGTATAGATCAAAAACAAGAAACAGAAAATTTTAATAACTTAGAAAAACAAATAAAAGATTATTTAAATAATAATGGACTAGATAAAGATGTTTCTGTTATGAATGAGAGTGTAGGACTTTTACTAAGATTTCAAGATAATATTTTATTTGACTCTGGAAAGGCAGATTTAAAGTCAAATTCTCAAAAAACTTTAAGGTATATTTCTACTCTTTTGAATAAAAATGAATTTAAAGATAAATTTATAAGAATAGAGGGACATACTGATAATGACCCCATAAGATATAATAGTAAATATCCTACAAACTGGGAATTATCTGTTGCCAGATCTAGCAATGTAGTTAGATTTTTAGTTGAAAGCACAGATATAGATCCTAAACGTATTTCAGCTTCAGGATATAGTGAATATCATCCTGTAGCACCAAATGATTCTCCTCAAAATAAAGCTAAAAATAGAAGAGTAGACATACTTATATTAAAAACTCAGTTCGTCAAGGATGAGCCTACAAGATTGGAGGATTAGTAGATGGATACAAAAAAAATAATGATTTTTTCTATTATAGGATTTGTGTTATCCTTATTTATATTTGCAGGAACTCTATATTTAACTGTTTTTAAAAGCTCATCTAAAGAAGCTAAAGATATAAAGACATATAATTATGATGCAGGAGAATTCTCTACTAATATGGGGGATTCAAATCATTACTTTAAAGGAAATATAGTAATTGAAACTACTGACAAAAAGGATGTTGAAAAATTAACAGAGAAAAATGTTATAGTAAGAGATACAGTGTTAAAAGTTATAATATCTCAAGATCCTAAACAAATGACAACTAATGAAGGAATGGATAAAATAGAAAGAGAATTAATATCTAAATTATCAAAGTCTGTAAATGTTAAATCTATAAGAAATATATATTTTACTAATTATATAGTTCAGTAAAGGCAGGTGGCGTAATTGTCTGAAATATTATCTCAAAGTGAAATAGACGCCTTATTAGAAGCTTTGAATACTGGAGAAGTAGATGTTCAAGAAATTAAAGAAGAAACTAAGGAAAAGAAAATAAAAAAATATGATTTTAAAAGTCCTAAAAAATTAGCAAAAGATCAATTACGCACTCTTCACATAATACATGAAAATTATTCAAGAATATTAAATACTTTTTTATCAGGATATTTGAGAAGTTATATTCAAATAGATGTATTATCTGTTGAGGAACTTTCATATTATGAGTTTAGTAATTCGATATCTAATCCAGCAATGCTTTCTATTGTTGATTTTAATCCATTGCCAGGACAAATAATATTTGAGGTTTCTACTTCATTGGCTTTTTGCATAATTGATAGAATATTAGGTGGAAATGGAAACTATCAAGGGGAAATAAGAAGTTTTACAGAAATAGAACTTACAATATTAAATAAATTAATTAGGCAAATAATAAAGCTTTTTATTGAACCTTGGGAGAATGTAATAGAGCTTTTACCAAAACTTGATAAAATAGAAACCAATTCTCAATTTGCACAAATAGTTTCTCCTAATGAAACTGTAGCTTTAGTTACATTAAAAGCAAAAATAGGTGAAATAGAAGGACTTATTAATATATGTATACCTCACATAGTATTAGAACCTATTTTACCAAAATTAAGCACTAAGTTTTGGTTTTCTACTACAACTAACAAAACAATTACAGATGAAGAAAAAAATATGCTACAAAAAAGGCTTAAAAGAGCAAATATACAATTATCTGTAATACTTGCGGAAACAAATATAACTGTTGAAGAATTTTTAAATCTTCAGGTGGGAGACGTAATTGGCCTTAATAAAAATATAAAAGAAGGACTTGAAATAAAAGTTGGAAATAAGGTTAAGTTTTTAGGTAACCCAGGAAGTAAAAAAAATAAATATGCTGTAAAGATTACTAAAGTCTTTGAAAAGGGTGATGATGAGTATGATGAATGATATGTTGTCACAAGAAGAAATTGATGCTCTTTTGAAAGGAGATTCGGGAGGTTTTTCTTCAGATTATTCAGATAATGACACGGATTTATTATTAAATGATATAGAAAAAGATGCAATTGGTGAAATTGGAAATATAAGCATGGGAACATCTGCTACCACTTTATTTACATTATTAGGCCAAAAGGTTAATATAACTACACCTAGAGTGGACTTAGTTACACTTAATGAAATGGCTGATGAATATCCCCTACCATTTGTAGCGGTAGAAGTAGGATATAAAGAAGGATTAACAGGAAGTAATTTACTCGTTTTAAAAGAGGATGATGTTAAAATTATAACTTCTTTAATGATGGGAGGAGATGGTAAGAGTCATCTACCTGATACATTAGATGAAATACATTTAAGTGCTATAAGTGAAGCTATGAATCAAATGATAGGATCATCTGCTACTGCACTTTCTGATATGATTTCTAAAAAAATAGATATACTTCCACCTAATGTTTATAAGGTTGATTTAGGAAATGAAGATTATGATCTTAAATTTATAAAAAGAGATGAAAAAATAGTTAGAATATCTTTTAAAATGACTATTGGAGATTTAATTGATAGTAATATTATGCAACTTATGCCTATTGACTTTGCTAAGACTTTAGTTGATAATATGTTATATGGGGAGTCAAATAATTCTAATTCATATGAGGAACCAAAAGATTATCCTTCTAAAGAATTAGTGCCACCTTCTGATGTGAAAAAAGAAGTTACAGATACAGATTATGTAGCACAAAATACTAGTTATTCAAGTAAAAAGGAAGAGATAAGACAAGAGTCTTCTGTAAATGTTCAACCAGTGAAATTTGAAAGCTTTGAAACAAATGATTCTTATAAAACTAATATGCCTGAAAATATAGATATAATTAAAGATGTACTTTTGAATGTAACAGTTGAGCTTGGAAAAACTAGAAAAAGCATTGATGATATATTAGAATTTGCTCCTGGAACAATAATAGAGTTGGATAAATTAGTAGGAGAGCCATTGGATATATTAGTTAATGGCAAAAAGGTAGCTAAAGGAGAGGTAGTAGTTATAGATGAAAATTATGGCATAAGAATAACTGATATTATTAAGCCAGAAAGAAGATTAAGAAATATTTAGTAAAATTTAAATATAATATTTATTCAAATTATAAGGAGGAATTACAAAATGTCAAAGAGCATATTATTAGTTGATGATGCAGCATTTATGAGAATGATGATTAAGGATATTTTAGTAAAAAATGGATATGAAGTTGTTGGTGAAGCTGAAAATGGAGCAAAGGCAATAGAAAAGTACAAGGAATTAAAGCCAAATCTTGTAGTCATGGACATTACTATGCCAGAGGTTGATGGTATACAAGCAGTAAAAGAAATAAAGAAAATGGATCCTAATGCTAATATAATAATGTGTTCGGCAATGGGACAACAAGCAATGGTAATTGAAGCTATTCAATCTGGAGCTAAGGATTTTATAGTAAAGCCTTTTCAAGCTGATAGGGTATTAGAGGCTGTTAAAAAAGTTTTAGGTTAATTTTAAAATGGGTATTTTATTAGAAATATTAAAAATAATTGGATATATATGTGTTTTTCTAATAATACTATATTTGGCTCAATGGACATCGAAATATTTAGCAAGAAAAAATGAATTTTTGCATAAAAATAAAAAAATTAAGATTGTAGAAAGGCTATTTTTAGGAAAAGATAAAGAAGTCATTTTATTACAATATAAAGAGAAAGAATATTTACTAGGTATTTCTCAAGATAAATTCACCAAAATAGATACTTTTAAGCTTAAGGATGATAATAATGAAAAAATTTAAAATAGTATTTTTGTTTATAACAATATGCTTACTTAGTACAAATTTATCATGGGCTCAACCACAAGTACCAAATATTTCTTTGGAGTTAAATGGAACTACAGACCCTAGGAATTTAAGTAGTACAATTGAACTAATATTGTTATTCACTGTACTTTCATTACTTCCAACAATAATAATAATGATGACTTCTTTTACTAGAATAATAATAGTATTATCTTTCTTAAGAAATGCTTTAGCTACTCAACAAAATCCACCTACTCAGGTTTTAGTTGGTCTTGCTATATTTCTAACATTTTTTATAATGGCTCCAGTTGGAAATGAGATTTATAATAATGCACTAAATCCATATTTCAATGAAGAGATAACTCAAGAGGAAGCTTTTGGCCTAGCCATGGAGCCTGTAAGAAGTTTTATGTTTAGACAAACAAGAGAAAAAGACATTTCTCTTTTCATAGAAATTTCTAAAATAGAAAAGCCTAAAACTTTAGAAGATATACCTAATAGAGTTTTGATTCCGGCTTTTTTGATAAGCGAACTCAAAACAGGATTTCAAATAGGATTTATAATTTTTATTCCGTTTATAATAATAGATATGGTGGTAGCAAGTACATTGATGTCTATGGGTATGATGATGCTACCACCTGTAATGATATCTCTTCCATTTAAAATATTACTTTTTATATTGGTAGATGGATGGAATTTAGTGATAAAATCTATTGTAATGGGTTTCAAATAAAAAGGAAGTGAAAAATTGGATGTTAATTCTGCTATTAATTTAGGGCAGCAAGCATTAACTATGATTTTATTAATTGCTTCACCTATACTTATATTAAGCCTTATAGTAGGGCTTTTAGTTAGTATATTTCAAGCTACAACACAAATACAAGAAGCTACACTATCTTTTGTACCCAAAATTGTTGTTACATTTATATCTTTAGTATTGTTTGGGCATTGGATGATAGCCACTATTGTTAATTTTACAGAAAATTTATTTTTAAATATAGAGAAGTTTATAAAGTAAAGAGATGATAATATGAATGAGGCTTTAAGTCAAATAGTAACCTATTTAAATTTATATATGATTGTTTTATCAAGATGTATAGGGCTATTTATAGCATCACCTGTATTCGGAAGGAAGAACCTTCCGAATATTTTTAAATTAGGGTTTTCTATGATATTAGCATATATAATTTTACCATATATAAGTGCTTCGAATTTAAGTGATATTCCATTTTTGCAGTTATTATTTTTGGCTATTAAAGAATTAATAATAGGACTAATTATTGGATTTATTGCATTTGTGATATTCTCAATATTTTTTCTTGCAGGGTCCTTTATAGATAGGGATTTAGGGTTTAGTATGGCAAATGTTTTAGATCCTCAGTATGGATCTCAAGTTTCTATTTCAGGAAATTTTATTTATATACTTTCTACATTGATTTTTTTGATACTAAATGGACATCACTATTTAATAAGGGGTATGATCAATAGTTTTTATTTATTGCCTGTTAATAGTTTAATAAAAGTTAATGACAATTTTTTTATACTAATAATAAAATTATTGGATTATATTTTTATATATTCATTAAAAATTGCTATACCGGTTATTATATCTATATTTTTAACTAACTTAATATTGGGTGTATTAGCTAGAACTATGCCTCAGATGAATGTATTTGTAGTTGGTATGCCTCTTAAAATAATATTTGGACTTGCTATTATGTCTATCACATTTCCTTATTATATACCTATAATAAAAACAATATTTAAAGACATGTATGAATTTATATTTCAAAGTATAAAATTATTTTAAGGATGAGATAAATGAATATATATATAAATTTACAGCTTTTTGCAGGGGATGAAAAAACAGAAAAACCAACTCCTAAAAAGAAACAAGAAGCTAGAAAAAAAGGTCAAGTACTTCAAAGTAAAGAAATAACTTCTTCTGTAACCCTAATTTTTTCTTTACTAATTTTAAAATATTTTGGTAAACATATAGTTAATAATTTATATGAAAGTATATTGTTTTTTAAAGATAACTTTTTTGATGCCGAGTTTGAAAATACTTTAGTGGGATACAGAGTTTTTATATATATTTTTTATTTTGCAATTAAAGGAGCTAGTATAGTTGTATTAATAAATGCTATAATTGCTATTTTAAGTAGTCGGATTCAAGTAGGACAATTATTTACAACAGAAACTTTAAAGTTTAAATTTGAAAGATTAAATCCTATTGAAGGATTTAAAAAACTGATTTCTTTAAGAGCTTTTTTTGAATTTTCAAAGTCTAGTTTTAAGCTTTTAATACTTACGATTATATCTTATAGCTATGTAAAAAAAAATATCTCTTATTTACTAAAACCAATGTATTTAGGTAAAGTTCAATTTTCCTATGCGTTATTTGATTTATCTATAAATCTTGGGATAAGATTATCTGTTGTACTTTTTATTTTATCTATTTTTGATTATTTGTATCAATGGCATGAACATGAAAAAAACCTAAAAATGTCTAAACAAGAAATAAAAGAGGAATTTAAGCAATCAGAAGGAGATCCTCAAATAAAATCAAAAATAAAAGAAAAGCAAAGACAGTCTGCAATGAAGAGAATGATGCAGGATATTCCAAAAGCTGATGTTGTTATTACAAATCCAACTCATTTTGCTATTGCCATACGATATGATGAAATGGAATATGATGCCCCTTATGTAATTGCAAAGGGAAAAAATTTAGTTGCATTAAAAATTAAAGAAAAAGCTAAAGAAAACAATATACCAATAGTAGAAAATAAACCTTTAGCAAGAGAATTATATGCTTTGGTAAATATAGGAGATTTAATACCTCCTCAGCTTTATGAAGCTATAGCAGAAATACTTGCTTATGTGTATTCATTAAAAAATGGAAGTAAGTAGGGGGATGAGAATGAAAAAATCAGGAGATATTATAGTAACTATAGGGATAATAGGTATAATTTTAATGATAATAATACCAGTACCCCTTTTTGCACTTGATATTCTTTTAAGTTTAAATATATCTTTTTCATTATTGATACTTTTAATTGCAATATATAATAAAGAAGCATTAGAGTTTTCTATATTTCCATCTTTATTACTAATTACTACTATGTTCAGGCTTGCTCTTAATATAACAAGTACAAGATATATATTAGGAACAGGAAGTGCTGGAGATGTAATTGAAGCTTTTGGCAACTTTGTAATGGGTGGAAATGCCTTGGTTGGATTTATAGTATTTATCATAATTGTTATTATTCAATTTATGGTTATTACAAAAGGAGCAGAAAGAGTATCAGAAGTAGGAGCCAGATTTACTCTTGATGCTATGCCTGGTAAGCAAATGGCAATAGATGCAGATTTAAATTCTGGTCTTATAGATGAAAAAGAAGCTAGAGATAGAAGAAAAAAAATACAAATGGAAGCAGATTTTTATGGAGCAATGGATGGAGCATCTAAATTCGTAAAAGGAGATGCTATTGCGGGGATAATTATAGCGGTTATTAATATATTAGCTGGATTTATAATGGGAATAGCTTTTCAAAAACTTTCTATACAAGAAGCTATTACTAGATTTACACTTCTTACTGTAGGAGATGGTTTAGTATCTCAAATCCCAGCTCTTCTTATTTCTACAGCTACTGGAATAGTAGTTACAAGAGCAGCTTCTGAGTCAAATTTAGGTGAAGATGTTATTAATCAGCTTTTTAAACAGCCCAAAATTATGTTTATAATATCAGGAGTATTGTTCTTTTTAGCTATAACTCCTCTTCCGTTTATTCCTTATTTTGCTTTGTCAGTAATTTTTCTTATCTTAGGCTTTTATCTTAGAAAATCTGCTGACATTTCAGAAGTAGGAGAAGAAGAAATAGAAAAGGAAGGTACAGATGTAGATGTAGAAGAAATAAGGAAACCTGAAAATGTATTACCTCTTCTTCAAGTAGATCCTATTGAGCTTGAATTTGGGTATGGGATAATACCTCTAGCTGACAAGTCACAGGGTGGAGATTTATTTGATAGGCTTGTCATGATAAGAAGGCAATGTGCTATTGAGATGGGAATAATTGTTCCTATGATAAGACTTAGAGATAACATACAGCTTGAAGCAAATGAGTATATTATCAAGATAAAAGGAGTGGAAATAGCTAAAGGAGAAATAGTATTTGATCACTATTTGGCTATGAATCCAGGAATGGCAGAAGGGGAAATAAGCGGTATTGATACTATAGAACCAGCATTTGGGCTTCCGGCTAAGTGGATTGACGAAAAAGAAAGAGAAAGAGCTGAAATATTAGGCTATACTGTAGTTGATCCTCCTTCAATTATTTCTACTCATTTAACAGAGGTTATAAAGAAATTCTCACATGAACTTTTAGGAAGACAAGAGGTGAAAATGTTAATTGATAATTTAAAAGAAAGTAGTCCAGCTCTAGTTGAAGAAGTAATACCTAATTTACTGTCCTTAGGAGATATTCAAAAGGTATTATCAAATCTTTTAAAAGAAGGAGTAACTATTAGAAATTTATCAACTATAATGGAAACTTTAGCAGATTATGGGGCTATAACAAAAGATACAGATACTCTTACAGAATATGTAAGACAATCTTTATTTAGAACAATAACTAAACAGTTTATTCCTAACAATGAAGCCAAAGTTATAACCCTAGATCCAAATTTAGAAAAAATAATTATGGATTCTCTTCAGCCAACAGAGACAGGTAATTACTTAGCATTAGATCCTCAAATTTCTCAAAGACTCGTTTCAAGTTTAAGTAAGGAAGTAGAAAAGCTTTTATCTATAGGAGAACAACCTATAATAGTTACACCTCCAATAATAAGACTTTATTTTAAACGTTTTATAGAACAAATTAGTGATGATATAATTGTATTATCATATAATGAAGTAGACCCTAAAGTTAAAATTAAATCTATAGGGATGGTGAGTATATAGTAATGCAAATAAAAAAATTTATTGCAGATAATGCACAAGAAGCTATCAAAAATGCTAAAAATGAACTAGGGGATAATGCAGTAATACTTCATACTAAAAAAATTAAAACAGGAGGAGTATTTGGACTTTTTAAAAAAGAAAAAGTGGAAGTATTAGCAGCTTTAGAGAAACAACAATTATCAAATAAAAGTATTGATTTAGAAGAACAAAACTTGGATAATAAATATATAAAGAAAATAGAGTTTAAGACTCAAGTAAAAAACAAAATAGATAAAATTGAACGTGAAAATGAAGAAGTGAATGCATTAAATAAAGAAATACAAGAACTTAAAAAAATGATAAGAAAAATAAATAACAAGGTAGATATTAATTTTAATAGTGAAGAAAGTATAAAAATTAAATTTAAAAATTATTATAAAAAATTAAAAAGAAAAGGACTATCAGATGAATTAATAGAAAATATTTTATGTAACATTGAATCTGTAGAAATGGATGATGGTGAATTTAAGGTTTATGTAGAAAAATATTTATTAGATAAATTTAAAATATATAACTTTGACAATTTTAATTTTAATAAAAAAGTAAATATATTTATTGGAACAACTGGTGTTGGAAAAACTACAACCTTAGCTAAACTTGCTTCAGAAGTTGTATTAAAAAAGAATAAGAAGGTTGGATTTTTAACATTAGACACTTATAGAATTTCAGCTGTTGATCAACTAAAAACATATGCAGATATATTGAATGCCCCAATTGAGGTAGCGTATGATATAAATGATGTAAGTTACTGTATAGAAAAATTAAAAAATAGAGATTTAATATTTGTAGATACAGCTGGAAGAAGTCATAAAAATAAAAAACATATGAAGGAATTAAAAGTTTTTTTAGATTGTTTTGAAGATAAAGAAATATTTTTAGTATTAAGTGCAAATTGGAATATAGATGATATAAAAAATATTATAAATGAATATAGCTTTTTAAAAGATTATAAAATCATAGTAACTAAATTAGATGAAACAGATAGAATTGGTATAGTACTAGATATTTTAAACAGCTCTAATAAGCCTATAGCTTATACTACCTTTGGGCAGAATGTACCAGATGATATAGAAAAATTTGATATTAAAAAAGTAGTAAATGAAGTTCTCAGGAGGTAAATGCTTATGGATCAAGCCTCAAAACTTAGAAGTGCCATTCTAAAAAAAAATAGTTATACTTATTCAGATGGGAAAGATAAGCAGCAAAATAGTGAAAATGAACCAAGGGTGATTTGCGTATCTAGTGGAAAAGGTGGAGTAGGAAAAAGTAACTTCACTTTGAATTTAGCTTTAGCTTTAAGAAAAAAGGGTAACAAAGTTTTAATTATTGATGCTGATTTAGGTCTTGCAAATATAGAGATTCTTCTTGGAATTAGCCCGAAATTAGGACTTATAGACTTAGTAAAAGATGATATAAATATTGAAGATATAATTATAGAAGGACCTTTGGGGTTAAAAATAATTTCAGGAGGAGCAGGAATAAGTGATATAGTTGATTTACCACTGTATAAGTTAAATAAAATATTAAATAATATAGCTTATCTAAAAAATTATGCAGATTTTATATTAATAGATACAGGAGCAGGTATATCAAAATCAGTTATGTCCTTTATATCTTCTTCAGAGGAAATAATTGTAGTTACAACTCCTGAACCTACATCAATAGCTGATGCCTATGCTTTAATTAAAGTTATTAATAAAGAATCTTCTAGTAAAACTATAAATTTAGTTATAAATAAAGCTGATACAAAGCAAGAAGCTGAAATTACATTCAATAAACTAAGTTTAGTAGCTAAAAAATTTTTATATAAAAACTTAGAATGTTTGGGATATATAAACAATGATAAAAATGTTCAAGTTTGTGTAAAAAAGCAAACACCATTTTATTTAGGGTCTCCTAATAGTTTAGCAAGTCAAAATATAGATATTATCTGTAATAAATTATTAGGAAAAAAAGAGAAAGATAAAGTATTTACTAGTTTTGTAAAAAAATTATCTAATTTATTTTTCAGCAATAGGGGGTAGAAATTAAATGAAGTACAAGAATTATTTTAAAGTAGGTGATAAACTAGAAATTCAGGTGTCTGATGATTATATAGATAAAGATAAAAGTTTAATCAGTCAACTCCTTGAAATAGCATCAGAAGATGAGTATTTTATAGCAATACCTATACATGAAGGAAATTTAGTACCAATATCTATTGGAAGTAAAATATTGGTGTATTATAGTGTTGATAACAAGGGTATATTTTATTTTACAGCAAAATTAATGAATAGAAAAAAGAATAGAGTTCCTTATTTTATGATAAAGCAGCTAACTGAGACAAAAACTATACAAAGAAGAAATTATTTTAGACTAGATGTCAGTATTCCAGTAGAAATTTACAATAATGAAAATGAAACTATTACAACTGGATATACAAAAGATTTAAGCGGTGGGGGACTCAAATTAATATCTGATAAAAAATTAGAAGATAATGAAAATGTATTGTGCAGGATAACAATAGAAGGAAAAGAATTAGAAATGAAAGTTCAAGTAATAAGAACAAAAATATATGAAAAAAATATTAAGCAATTTGAAATTGGCATTAAGTTTTTAGAAATAGAAGAAAAGGATAGAAATTATATAGTTGGTTATTTATTTAAACAACAAAGAATATTAAGGCAAAAAGGGTTGATTTAGAATGGATAAAATAAAAGTATTAATAGTTGATGATTCAGCTTTTATAAGAAAAATAATTAGAGATATTCTGTCTGCTGATAGACAAATTCAAGTAGTAGATGTTGCGAAAAATGGAAAAGAAGCAATAGAAAAGCTAATGACAAATGAAGTGGATGTAATAACTCTAGATGTTGAAATGCCAATAATGAATGGAATATTAACTTTAGAAAAAATAATGAATCAAAAACCAACTCCTGTAGTTATGCTAAGCAGTTTAACTAAGAGTGGAGCAGATTTGACAATACAAGCTTTAAATTTAGGTGCTGTAGATTTTATAACTAAACCTTCAAATATTTTTAAGATAAATGATGAAGAAATAAAATCTTTGATTACAGATAAAATAAAGATTGCTTCAAGGGTTAAAGTTTCTAAAAAGCCTTATACAGTAGAGAAAAAAATAAAAAAAATAAATAAGGAAAATTTGAATAAAAAAGACATAAACATAAGATCTGACACAGTAGAATATATAATTGCAATAGGAACTTCTACAGGAGGGCCTAGAGCACTTCAAGAAGTTGTAACTAATATATCAAAAAATATTAATGCACCAATTGTAATAGTCCAACATATGCCTCCTGGCTTTACAAAATCATTAGCAGAAAGATTGAATAATATTTCTCAAATTTTTGTAAAAGAGGCTGAAGATGGAGAAATTATAAAAAATGGGGTAGCATATATTGCTCCTGGTGATAGACATATTAAATTTAAAAATGAAGGGAAGCGTATTAAAATAGTTTTAGATGATGGGCAAAAGGTTTCAAGTCATAAACCTTCTGTAGATGCAATGTTTTATTCTTTATGTGAGATTGATTTAAAAAAAATGATTGCTGTTGTAATGACAGGAATGGGTTCTGATGGAACAAAAGGATTAAAAAAATTGAAAGAAATGAAAAGTAATGTTATATCAATAGCAGAAGACGAATCAACATGTGTAGTTTTCGGAATGCCAAAATCAGTTATAAATTTAGGACTAGCAGATAAAGTTCTTCCAGTTAATTTTATTAGCAAAGAAATTAATAAGTTAATGGGGGTGTAGTTAATGCTTGATTTAGAACAATATTTAGATATGTTTTTAGATGAATCTAAAGAGCACCTAGAAAATTTAAACCAAAGTTTATTAGAACTTGAAAATGATACTTCAAATATGGAAATAGTGAATGAAATATTTAGAATTGCACATACTCTTAAAGGAATGTCATCTACTATGGGGTTCTTAAAAGTATCTAATCTTACACATAAAATGGAAAATATTTTAGATGATATTAGAGGTGGAAAATTAAAAATAGATTCTAATATAATAGATATATTATTTGAAGGATTAGACATTTTAGAAGAGTTTATAAAAAATATAGAGATTGAAGGCAAAGAATCAGATAGATCAATAGAAGATATAATATATAGATTGGAAA
Source organism: Tepidibacter formicigenes DSM 15518 (assembly GCF_900142235.1). GTDB lineage: Bacteria > Bacillota > Clostridia > Peptostreptococcales > Peptostreptococcaceae > Tepidibacter > Tepidibacter formicigenes. Next base: position 46,536 of record NZ_FRAE01000004.1, read on the forward strand.
ATGTAGAAAATATAAAAGATGCAGAAAAAAATGAAGGATTAGAATATATAAATGATGTAATATCTAAAGCAAATGAAAGTGGACTAAATACTTATAGTTTAAAAATAGAGCTGGATTCAAATTGTATGCTAAAATCTGCAAGAGCTTTTTTAGTATTTAAATCAATAGAAGAAGATGGAGAAATAATACAAACAAATCCTTCGGCAGAGGATATTGAAAATGAGAATTTTGATAAAGAATTTGATATAGTAGTTGTAACAAAATTAACAAAAGAAAATTTACAAGAAAAGATAAAAAACATATCAGAAATAAATGAAGTAATTGTAAATGATTTTATTCAAGATAATGAAAAGATTAATAAAAATTTAAATAATGAAGAATTTAAATATATAAATGATGTAGTTATTAAAGCAAAAGAAGGTGGCTTAAATTCATACAGTCTTAAAATAGAGCTGGATTCAAATTGTATGCTAAAATCTGCAAGAGCTTTTTTAGTATTTAAATCAATAGAAGAAGATGGAGAAGTAATATACTCAAATCCATCTGTAGAGGATATTGAGGATGAAAATTTTGGGGAAGAATTTGATCTTATAATTGTAACAAAGCTAGACAAAGAAGTATTGAAAGAAAAAATAAAAAATATATCGGAAATAAATCATGTAATTATAGAAGATTTTATAGAGGATGTTTCACTTACAGAAAAAAATATAGATGATAAAGTCTTTGGAAATGAACTAAGTTTACAAAAGAATAAGAGTGAAAAAGAAGTAAAAAAAATAGAAAATAATAAGAAAAATCAAAATAAACAAAGAAAAGGAAAAACAGGAAAAACTGTTAGAGTAGATATTGACAGATTAGATAATCTTATGAATTTAGTAAGTGAGCTTATAATAGTTAAGACTAGATTAGAAGATATAGATATATCTTCTAAAACACAAAATATGAATGAAGCTATAGAGTATTTAGAAAGAATTACCACAAATCTTCATGATGCAGTTACTAAAGTTAGAATGGTTCCTATTGAAAGAGTATTTAATAGATTTCCAAGAATGATTAGAGATCTTTCTAAAGAATTAAATAAAGAAATCAATTTAATAATGGAAGGTGAAGAAACAGAAGTTGATAGAACTGTTATAGATGAGATTGGAGATCCACTAATTCATCTTCTTAGAAATTCTATTGATCATGGGATAGAAACTCCAGAGGTAAGAAAATCACTAAACAAAAATGAAGTAGGAACAGTTAAACTTCTTGCTTATCCAGATGGAAATAATGTTGTTATAGAAGTTTGTGATGATGGGGCTGGACTTAACGTAGAAAAAATAAAAAAGAAAGCTATAGAAAAAGGAGTAATGAGCAAAGAGCAAGGAGCCTTAATAGACGATAAAGAAGCTAGTTATTTAATATTTGCTCCTGGTTTTAGTACAGCAGATAAAATATCAGATATCTCCGGAAGAGGTGTAGGTCTTGATGTTGTAAAAACAAAGATAGAAGCACTAGGAGGGGAAGTAGAAATAGAAACTGAACAAAATAAAGGAACTAAATTTATAATAAGACTTCCACTAACTCTTGCTATAATACAAGCTTTATTGGTAATGGTTGGTAGTGAAAAATATGCTATACCTTTAAATAATATTAAAGAAATAACAAATATAGAAAAAAACAAAGTTAGAAAGGTAGAAGGAAAGGATATTGTTTTATATAGAGGAAAAACACTTCCACTAATAAATTTAGCAGATGTAATTGACTTAGAAAAAGAAAGAGAAAATAACTTAGAGGAAGTAACTGTTGTAATAGTAAAAAAAGGAGATAAAGACTTAGGTATAATAGTAGATAGTCTAATAGGACAACAAGAAATAGTTATAAAATCATTAGGAAAGTATTTGAGTGGAATTAATTTTATAGCTGGGGCTACTATATTAGGTAATGGTAGTGTAGCATTAATTATAGATACAAATTCTCTATTTTAAGGGGAGTGAAAGAATTGAAAAATAATGATAATCAATACGTTATATTCAAGTTAGAAGAAGAGTTTTATGGGATAAACATAAATTATGTTCAAACTATAGAAAAAATGATAGAAATAACTAGAGTTCCTAAAACTGAAAGTTATATAAAAGGAGTTATTAATTTAAGAGGGGAAATAGTACCAGTAATTGATTTGAGAAAAAGATTTAATCTTGATGATAAAGAATATGATAAAGATGCTAGAATAATAGTTAATAAAATTGATGATGTTTTAATAGGGTTTATAGTAGATTCTGCTTCTGAAGTAAAGGATATTAATCAAGAAGATGTTGATTACAATGTAGTTGATGATAGTTTTAATGAAGGTTTTATTAAAGGAATAGGCAAAATTGAAGATAGAGTTATCATATTAATAGATGTGTACAAAATATTAAATATGAATAATTAACTATAATTTAAGGGCGGAGGGAGAAAGAAAGGTTATGGGCTTTCAAATAAATGATTTAAAAGGTATATATATAGATGTTTTAAAAGAAATAGGAAATATAGGAGCTGGTAATGCGGCTACATCTCTTTCTAAAATGATTAACACAAAAGTGGATATGGAAGTTCCATCTATAGAAATACTGGATACAGAGAGAATAGTGGAAATTTTAGGAGGAGAAGAGTTAATTGTAGTAGGTGTGTATATTAGTTTTTTCAAAGACATAAATGGAACCATGTTATTAATTTTAGATAAAGAATCTAGTGATAATTTATTGAAAATTTTATTTGGGAAAAAACCAGAAAATGAATTTTATAATGATATGGAAATTTCTGCCTTGCAAGAAATAGGAAATATACTATCAAGTTCGTATATAAACTCTATATCTGCATTTTCTAATTTAAAAATAAATATATCTGTTCCTTCTGTAAGTATAGATATGGCTGGTTCTATATTAAGTGTACCAGCTATAGAATATGGACAAATAAGTGATAAAATAATATTAATAGAAAATAAATTGAAAGAAGGAAACAATGAGATTGTAGGAAAATTCTTTTTAATGCCAGACATAGATTCGTATAGAGTGTTATTCAAAAGTCTGGGAGTGTTAATTGATGAATAATAATGTTATAAAAGTAGGAATGGCAGAATATAAAACGGGAAAAGAAAATGATGTTTTAATAACATTAGGTTTAGGGTCGTGTGTTGGCATTGTTTTATACGATAAGTTTAGAAAAATTGGAGGAATGGCACATATAATGTTACCTTCAAGTAAAGAAATAAAAAACAATTCAAATAAGGCAAAATTTGCAGATACAGCTCTTGAAGAGCTTTTGAAAGAATTGATAAAAATGGGAGCATCAAAAAGTAGTTTAATAGCTAAAATTGCTGGAGGAGCTCAAATGTTTAATATTTCTATAAAGAGTAATACTCTTAATATAGGAAAAAGAAATGTAATTGCTGTAAAAGAAAAGCTTTCTGAGTATAGAATAGCAATTAAAGGAGAAGATGTTTTGGGTAATCATGGAAGGACTATAGAGTTTAATTGTAATAATGGAGAATTATCAATTAAGACTATAGGTAAAGGTAAGAAAATAATATAGATTAAGGTGTTAAAATATGAAGAAAAATATATTATATACACTTATAATAAATTATTTAGTATTTTTTATATACACATTAAGTGTAATAATAAAAAAAATAAGCTTTTCTGAGTTTATTAATAGATCTATCTTTTTATTGATAGCATTAAATATAGCTTTGTTTATATTTTTTAATATAATTTTGAAAAATATAAACAAAGTGAAAAATAGTATAGATATAGCTATACCTCCTATAGAGTCTGATATAAAAGACATATTAAATGATCCTAGTGGACAAGTAGAAGAAAATAATGATGAATTTGAAGAATTAAATTGGAGGCATTTAGATGAATGAATCAGATATATGGGTTAAATATAAAAGTCTAAAAGATAAAAATTTGAAAAGTGAGTTAAAGAAAGAAATTATTTTAAAATATATAAAATTAGTTAAAATAATTTCAGGAAGACTTTATAATTATTATGGGTCAAATATAGAATATGATGATTTAGTTAGCTATGGAATAATAGGGCTTATAGATGCAATAGAAAAATATGATTACAGCAAAAATATAAAATTTGAAACTTATGCGTCAGTTAGAATAAGAGGTGCTATAATTGATGAAATAAGAAATTTAGATTGGATACCTAGGTCTATACGTCAAAAATCCAAATTGATAAAAGATGTTTATTCAAAATTAGAAAATAAATTAGGAAGAGAGCCTACAACAAGTGAAATAGCAAGTGAACTGAATAAAAGTGAAAGTGAAGTTTTAAAGCTTTTAGAGGAAACAAATATATATAATGTAGTTTCTTTAGAAGAGGAATTAAATGATAATTTTAAAATTCAAATAGAAGATACTTCTTCTGATATAAACCCAGAAGAATCTTTAATAAAAAAAGATATTATAGAAAGCTTAAAGAAATCTTTAGATGCACTAAATGAAAGAGAACGACTTATAGTTAGTTTGTATTATTATGAAGGTTTTACCTATAAAGAAATTGGAAAAATCCTTAATATATCTGAGTCAAGAATATCTCAAATTCACAGCAAATCTATATTGAAAATAAAAGCAAGGCTAGAAAATTTTTAAGTAGGTATTGGGGGTGGGATTAATGGCAAAAGACATTTATCAAAAATTTGATGATGGAGAGATAATACTTAATATAACAAATGATTTCATGAAAGCTTACTTAAAAATAAAAACTAGTAAAGAAGAGGTAAATTTGAGCAAACAATATATATTAGAATTTTTAAAAAAAAATAATATTGTATATGGGATAAATGAAAGATATATAGATGATATTATTAAAGGGAATAATCTAAATAAACCAGTTGAGATAGCACAAGGATTAAAGCCTGTGTCTGGTGAAAATGCATTTATTAAATATTATTTTAATAATAACAAAGAAAAGAAAGCTAAAATTGATGAAAATGGGAAAATAGATTTTAAAGAACTTAATTTTGTAGAAAGTATAGAAAAAGGACAGGTTTTGGCTGAAAAAATTCCACCAAAGGAAGGCATAGACGGAATAAATTTGAAAGGTGAGAAAATAAGAGCTAATAAAGGTAAAGATATAAACTTTAAGTTAGGTAAAAATGTAGAAATAAGTGAAGATGGATTAAAGGTTATAAGTAAATGTAAGGGAAGAGTTGAATTTAAAGATGGAAGAATAAGTATTAATACACTTTTAGATATAAAAGGAAATGTAGATTCTTCTACTGGAAATATTAGGTTTAGTGGAGATGTTTTAGTTTATGGAGATATTAAATCTGGATTTTTTGTAGAATCACAAGGGGACATAGAGGTTAATGGGGTAATAGAAAGTGCTACAGTAAAAACAGAGGGAGATTTGATTGTAAAAAGTGGGATACAAGGCAGTGATAAAGAAGTTATATTTTGTAAGGGAAATTTGATTTGTAAGTATATAGAAAATGCTAAAGTAATTTGTGAAGGAGATATAGTTACAGATTTTATAGTTCATAGTAATATAATGTGCGTAGGCAGTATAACAGTAAATGGAAAAAAAGGTTTAATAGCAGGAGGAGAATTAAATGTTGGACAAAATATAACTGCAAATATAATAGGATCTCCAATGGGGACAAGAACATATTTAGAAATTGGTGTTGATCCTAAACTTAAAATTAAGATAAAATATTTTTTGGATGAAAAAAAAGATATTGAAAAAAAACTAAAAATTTTAACAGTTACTATAAATTCTTATAAAAACCTATTGAAAAAAAGAGCATTAAGCAGAGAAACAAGAGATATGTTTTTAAAAAAATTAGAATCATACAATGAATTTTCTGAAAGATTAGAATTTTTGAATGCTAATATACAAAAAATTAGTAGTGAAATTGAAGATTCAAAAGGAGGAATTTTAACTGTTAAGAAAAAAATATATCCTGGAGTTAAGATAAATATAGGAAAATTAACAAAGTATATAAGAGAAGAAATAAGTAGAGTTAAGTTTTATATTGAAGATAAAGATATTGTTACGAGAAAGTTGTAATGTAGGAGGAAAGTATGAATATAAATTACGTAATCATTTTAATCGGATTTATTACGTGTATTATAAGTTTATCTTTCTTAGTTAAATTTTCTTCTAGATTTGAACATGTAATTAAGATAGCAAATGAATCTAAAAGCAATTTTACTGATGATTTAGTAATAAATAAATTAAATGAATTAGATAAAAATATTAAAATTATAAATAATAATATAAAAAATGAAACAAGTGTTATAAATTCTAAAAATTTAAAAGTTACCTATTCAAATGAAATTGAAAGACTGAGTTTATTAGGATATTCAAAAGAAGAAATTGCTAAAATGACAAATAAAAGTATACGTGAAGTTGATTTAATTTTAAAATTGAAAAGAGAATAATAATTAAGATAATTTATGTATATTAAAGGTGAAAATGGACACAATTTTAATGAAATTGTAAATATAATGAAAATATTAGTAAATTAAAATGGAAAAAAATATTGTAAATTTAAATTCCTTGTGATATACTATCAGAGGCGAAAATAATACGCACGATTTGGAATTCTTAAAATGGTGCCAAAGGGTCTTTTAAGAAGATGCCCAAATCGGAGGGAAAACCATAGGAGGTGCATTTTAAATGGCAGTTATATCAATGAAACAATTATTAGAAGCAGGTGTTCATTTTGGACATCAAACAAGAAGATGGAATCCAAAAATGGCTCAGTACATATTTACTGAGAGAAATGGAATTTATATTATTGATTTACAAAAAACAGTAAAGAAAATTGAAGAAGCTTACAAATTCATTAAAGAAGTTGCTGAAACTGGAAAACCAATATTATTTGTTGGTACTAAAAAACAAGCTCAAGATGCTATTAAAGAAGAAGCTGAAAGATGTGGAATGTTTTATGTAAATGAGAGATGGTTAGGTGGTATGTTGACTAACTACAAAACTATCAAAAACAGAATTCAGAAATTAAGAGAATTAGAAAAAATGGAAGAAGATGGAACGTTTGATGTTCTACCTAAAAAGGAAGTTATAAAATTAAGACATGAAAAAGAAAAATTAGAAAAGTATTTAAATGGTATTAAGGATATGCCTGAATTACCAGGAGCTTTATTTATTGTAGATCCAAGAAAAGAAAAAATAGCAATACAAGAGGCTCATAGATTAGGTATTCCTGTTGTTGCTATAGTTGACACTAACTGTGATCCAGAAGAAGTTGATTATGCAATTCCAGGAAATGATGATGCTATAAGAGCGGTTAAGCTAATTACTAGTACAGTAGCTAACGCTGTAGCAGAAGGTAAGCAAGGCGTTGAAGACGAAGTAGAAGAGGTACAAGAATAATAAATTGGTAAGGGATAAAATCCCTTACCTTTAATAATATATAGGGAGGCGATTATATGGCAATTACAGCTGCAATGGTAAAAGAACTAAGAGAAAAAACTGGCGCAGGAATGATGGATTGTAAAAAAGCATTAACTGAAGTAGATGGAGATATGGAAAAAGCTATAGATTTATTAAGAGAAAAAGGTTTAGCAAAAGCTGCTAAAAAATCAGGTAGAGTAGCAGCTGAAGGGTTAGTAGATATATGTATGACTGAAGATGGCAAAAAAGCTGCTATAGTTGAAGTGAATTCTGAAACTGATTTTGTTGCTAAAAATGAAGATTTTAAAAACTTTGTAAAGGATGTAGCTACTACAATTTTAAAATCAGATAAAACAACTGTTGAAGAATTATTAAATGAAAAATATTTAGATGCTGATGCAACTGTTCAAGAAGCTCTAAATTCTAAAATAGCTACAATTGGAGAAAATATGAATGTAAGAAGATTTGAAAAATTTGTAGTTGATAGTGGGAAAGTTGCAGGATACATTCATGCTGGTGGAAAAATAGGAGTATTAGTAGCAATGGAAACAGAATCTGATAGTGACGAATTACTTACTTTAGGAAAAGATATTGCTATGCAAGTTGCTGCTATGAATCCAAAATATATCTCAAGAGAAGATGTAGATCAAGAGTACATAGCTCATGAAACAGAAATATTAAAGCAACAAGCATTAAATGAAGGAAAACCAGCTGAGATAGTTGAAAAAATGGTAGTTGGAAGATTAAATAAGCAATTAAAAGAAGTGTGTTTACTTGATCAACCATTCGTAAAAAATCCAGATTTAACAGTTGAAAAACTTGTTAAAGAAACTGCTAGTAAATTAGGTACTGAAATTAAAGTATCTAAAGTAGTTAGATTTGAAGTTGGAGAAGGTATAGAAAAGAAAGAAGAAAACTTTGCAGAAGAAGTTGCTAAGCAACTTAAATAATAAAAAAGAGAACACTTGTGTGTTCTCTTTTTTAGAAGAATATTGAATGGAGGATTTTTTATGGATAAACCTATATATAAAAGGGTATTATTAAAATTAAGTGGAGAAGCTTTAGCTGGAGAAAAAGGATTTGGAATAAATAATGAAGTTGTAAATGAAATTGCTGTATCTATAAAGGAATTACAAAAAATGAGCATAGAGGTTGCTATAGTAGTAGGTGGAGGTAATTTTTGGAGAGGGAGAACTAGTGAAGGAATGGATAGAACTACTGCAGATCATATAGGAATGCTTGCTACTGTAATGAATTCTTTAGCTATGCAGGACGCTTTAGAAAATATAGGGGTTTTAACTAGAGTTCAGACCGCTATAGAAATGAGACAAATAGCAGAACCGTATATAAGAAGAAAAGCAATGAGACATTTAGAAAAAGATAGGGTAGTTATATTTGCAGCTGGAACAGGAAATCCATACTTTTCAACAGATACAGCAGCGGCATTAAGAGCAGCTGAAATTGAAGCTGAGGTTATACTTTTAGCTAAAAAAGTTGATGGAGTGTACGATAGTGACCCTATGGTAAATCCTGATGCTAAAAAGTTTGATAAACTTTCTTACATAGAAGTTTTAAAAAGAGGATTAAAAGTTATGGATTCAACAGCAACTTCTTTGTGTATGGATAATAAAATACCTATAAGGGTATTTGGGTTAAATAACTCTAAAAATATTATTGATGTTGTTTTAGGAAAAAACATTGGAACTATTGTAGAGGAGGAGTAATTATGAGATTAGAAGTTCATAAGGTTTTAGAAGAAAAAATGGAAAAAACTATTTCAGTTTTAAAAGAAGAGTTAGGAGTTATAAGAGCTGGAAGAGCAAATCCAGGAATGCTAGATAGAGTTATTGTAGATTATTATGGATCACCAACTCCAATTAAGCAATTAGCTACAGTATCTGCTCCAGAACCAAGATGTTTAGTAATTCAACCATGGGATATGTCGGCTTTAGGAAGTATTGAAAAAGCTATTCAATTAGCAGACTTAGGATTTAACCCGACTAATGATGGAAAAATGATAAGAATAGTTATTCCGCAACTTACAGAAGAAAGAAGAAAAGAGTTATTTAAACTTGCTAGCAAAACAGCAGAAAATTCTAAAGTAGCTCTGAGAAATGAAAGAAGAGATGCTAATGATAAGCTAAAGAAAATGCAAAAAGATGGTGAAATTACAGAAGATGATTTAAAAAAGGCTCAAGATGAGGTTCAAAAAATGACTGACAGTCATATAAAGAAAGTTGATGAACTTTTAGCTAAGAAAGAAAAAGAAATAATGGAGGTTTAAGTTGGATTATAATGAGCTATTAGGACTTGAACTTGAAAAAGCAGAAAATATACTTAAAAGTAAAAATATAAAATATATTGTTAATGAAACTAAAGGATATAAGGATAAAGAAATACTAAAACTTCCTAGAGTAATAATGGTAAAAGAAAAAGATAATAATATAGAACTTGTTATCACATATTTTTCCGACTCCTTAGAATAAGGAGTTGGAAAAATATTTACTTGGAGGAAAAGAATGAACAAAAGAGAAATAGAAAATATAGATAAAAATAATATTCCAAATCACATAGCTATAATAATGGATGGAAATGGAAGATGGGCTAAAAAAAGATTTTTACCTAGAACTTTTGGTCACAAAGCAGGAGTTGAAACTATAAGAGAGATTGTTAAGGAATGTAGTAGTTTAGGTGTCAAGTATTTAACACTATATGCTTTTTCAACAGAAAATTGGAAAAGACCTAAAGATGAAGTAAATGCTTTGATGAACTTGCTAGTTGAATATTTAAGAAAAGAAGTTAAAGAACTTCATAAGAATAATGTTATTTTAAATACAATAGGAGATGTTTTTTGTCTTCCTAAAATTGCTCAAGAAGAGTTAAAAAAAGCTAAAGAACTTACAAAAAATAATGATGGATTAGTTCTTACTTTAGCATTAAACTATGGAAGTAGAAATGATATAAAAAATGCTATAATAAATATATTAAAAGAATATGATAAAGGAAATGTATGCATAGAAGATATAGATGAAGATTTTATAAAAAATTATTTAAGTACTAGAGATATACCAGATCCTGATATTTTAATCAGACCTAGTGGAGAGTATAGAGTTAGCAATTTTTTATTATGGGAAATAGCTTATTCGGAATTTTGGTTTTCAGAGATATATTGGCCGGATTTTAAAAAAGAGAATTTACATAAAGTTATTTTAGATTATCAAAATAGAGAAAGAAGATTTGGAGGACTTAAATAGGGGGAATTGTATGTTTATTAGAATATTATCATCAATAATACTATTACCAGTTTTGATATTTATATTGATAAATGGAGGAATTCCCCTCTATTTAGGTGTTTCAGTGGTTTCTTTAATAGCTCTTAAGGAATTTTATGATGCTTTTAAAGAAAAAAAAATAAATTCAATTAACATAGTTGGATATATGATAAGTTTATTATTTTTTATGTTTTCAACTTTTAAAATTAATAATCAGTATATGCTAGGTTTAAGTTTTATTTTATTTTTCATAGCATGCATATTAGTAGTTTTAAGAAAATATAATATTATGGATATGAGTGTAACTTTTTTAGGTGTAATATATATACCATATTTATTAAATCACATAACATTAATTACAAATTTTAAAAATTATAATTATATTTGGTTAGTTTTTATAATAGCTTGGATGACTGACACTTTTGCATATTTTAGCGGATATTTTTTTGGCAAGAATAAATTAATACCTGAAGTTAGCCCTAAAAAAACTATAGAAGGCAGTATAGGAGGAATTATAGGAAGTTCAATCTCATGTGCTGTATTTGGATACTTATTTAATTTTAATTTGTTCCATATGATTATAATAGGTTTGGTTGGTAGTATAGTTGCTCAGATTGGTGACCTATTTGCATCTTCTATAAAAAGGGTTTTAGGAATAAAGGACTATGGAAAATTAATACCTGGACATGGAGGTATATTAGATAGATTTGATAGTATTATTTTTACAGCTCCTTTTGTATATTATTATATATTATTTTTCATTAAATAGCTTCAGAATGGTCTGAAGCTATTATACTACTTTACATAAGAAGGGATGAATAATATGAAAAATATAGCTATTTTAGGATCGACAGGCTCAATAGGAACTCAAGCTTTAGAAGTTGCTAGAAATAATAAAGATAAATTTAACATTGTAGCTTTAGCAGCAAATACAAATATATATAAGTTATTAGAGCAAATAAAAGAATTTAAACCGAAAGTTATTGCTGTATATGATGAAAATAAAGCTAAGGAGTTAAAAGAAATTTTACCAAATAATATAAGCACAGAAATATGTTGGGGAATGGAAGGATTAAAGCTTATAGCATCTTTAGAAGAAGCAGATATATTAATTACAGCTTTGATAGGAATGATTGGCCTTATTCCTACACTAGAAGCTATAAAAGAAAGAAAAACTATTGCTCTTGCAAACAAAGAAACACTTGTCACCGCTGGAAATTTAGTTATGAAAAAAGCTAAAGAAAAGGGAGTTAACATAATACCTGTTGATAGTGAACATTCAGCTATATTTCAGTGCTTAAATGGAGAAAATAATAAAAGTATTGAAAAATTAATATTAACAGCTTCTGGAGGACCTTTTAGAAATAGAAAAAAAGAAGAACTTTTAACTGTTACAAAAAACGAAGCATTAAAGCACCCAAATTGGAGCATGGGAAGGAAAATAAGTATAGATTCAGCTACTCTTATGAACAAAGGATTAGAGGTAATAGAAGCAAAATGGTTATTTGATGTTGATGTAGAAGATATAGAGGTACTTGTTCATCCTCAAAGTATTATACATTCAATGGTTCAATTCAAAGATAGTTCTGTAGTTGCTCAACTTGGAAATCCAGATATGAAGCTTCCTATACAATATGCACTATCTTATCCAGATAGAATCCACAGTGATTTTGAGAGACTTGATCTTGCAAAAATAAGTTCTTTAACTTTTGAAAAACCTGATATGGATACTTTTCCATGCTTAGAACTTGCTTATGAATCATTAAAAAATGGAGGAACATATCCTACTGTTTTAAATGCTGCAAATGAAGTTTTAGTAAGTGAGTTTTTGAATGATAATATTAAATTTTATGATATACCATTATATATAGAAAAAGCTCTTGAAAAACATTCTTCAGTAAAAAATCCTACTTTAGAAGAAATATTATATATAGACAATTGGAGTAGACAATTTATTAAGGAAACCATAAAATAGGAAGGTGAAAAGATGACTATAATTATATCACTTATAGTGTTTGGAATTCTTGTTTTGTTTCATGAATTTGGTCATTTTATAGTTGCTAAAAAATCAGGGGTAAAAGTACATGAATTTGCTATAGGTATGGGACCTAAAATATATGGGTTTAAAGGAGAAGAAACAGAATATACAATAAGAGCTCTCCCGTTGGGAGGATATGTAAAAATGGAAGGAGAAGATGAAGTATCAGATGACCCTAGAAGTTTTAACAATAAAAATGTATTTCAAAAAATAAGTATAATATTTGCAGGACCTTTAATGAATTTTGTACTTGCTATATTATTATTTACGTTAATGTCTATGTACCAGGGAGTTCCAAGTACAACTATAAAAAATACAATAAATAATCTTCCCGCTCAAGAAGTAGGGATTAAACCTGGGGATAAGATTGTTAAAATTGACAATATTGAGATTAAAAGCTGGGATGATGTAAGAAAAACTATAAATGCATCTAAAAGTAAAAATATAAATATGGAGATTGTTAGAGATGGAAAAATAATTAAATATGAGATTGCTCCTAAAGAAAAAAATGGAAGAATGATGGTAGGAATACAACCTAAATACGAAAAAAGTATAGTTTTATCTTTAAAATATGCAGTAAATCAGACTATTTTTCTTTTAGATCAAATGATTAATTTCCTGGGAAAAGCTATAACAGGAAACGTATCTTCTGAACAGGTTGCTGGACCTGTAGGGATAATAAACGTAGTTGGCCAGGCTGCAAAAGCTGGATTTGTGTATGTAATAAATTTTGCTGCTGTAATTAGTATTAATTTAGGTCTGTTTAACTTACTTCCTGTACCAGCACTCGATGGAGGAAGAATTGTATTTTTATTAATAGAACTAATAAGAGGTAAAAAAATAGATCCAGAAAAAGAAGGAACAATTCATTTTATAGGACTTGTAGCTTTAATGCTTCTTATGATATTTGTTACTTATAAAGATATTACTAGAATAATAAAGTAGAAGGTGATTTTTTGAGAAAATTAACAAAAGAAGTAGTATGTGGAAGTGTTAAAATTGGAGGAAATAACCCTATAACTATTCAATCTATGACTAATACAGATACAAGAGATGTAAATTCTACCGTAAATCAAATAAAAGGACTTGAAGAAGTAGGTTGTGATATAATTAGAGTTGCAGTTCCTGATATGGAAGCGGCAAGTAAGCTTTTGGATATAAAAAGAAAAATAAATATTCCAATAATAGCTGATATACACTTTGATTACAAGTTAGCTCTTGAATCTATAAAGCAAGGTGTTGATGGGCTTAGAATTAATCCTGGTAATATAGGTGATTTGGGAAGAGTAAAGAAAATAGTTGAAAAAGCAAAAGAAAGAAACATTAAAATAAGAATAGGGGTCAATGGAGGATCTCTAGAAAAAGATCTCCTTGAAAAATATAAAAAACCTACAGCACAGGCTTTAGTAGAAAGTGCAATGAGACATGTTAAAATTCTTGAAGAACTTGATTTTGATAATATAGTAATTTCTTTAAAATCTAGTGATATATATACTACAGTTTCTGCATATGAACTTATGTCTCAAAAGGTAAATTATCCACTTCATATAGGCATAACTGAATCTGGAAGCGTAAGAAAAGGTACAATAAAATCTTCTATAGGGATAGGATATTTACTTTTAAGAGGAATAGGTGATACTATTAGAGTTTCACTAACAGGAGATCCTAAAGAGGAAATTTTTGTAGGAAAGGAAATATTGAAATCTTTAGGATTGATTGAAGGAGGAGTAAAGATGATATCTTGTCCTACATGTGGAAGATGTAATATAGATTTAATAAATATAGCATCTAAAGTAGAAGAGAAAATAAAAGACATAGATAAGAATATGACTGTTGCTATAATGGGATGTGCTGTAAATGGACCAGGAGAAGCTAGAGAAGCAGATATAGGAATTGCTGGAGGAAACGGTGAAGGACTTCTATTTAAAAAAGGTAAGATTGTAAGAAAAATAAAAAGTGAATATTTAGTAGATGAATTAATTAATGAAATTAAAAAATTCTAGACTTTTTAGTCTAGAATTTTTATGTTAATGTATTAAAAACTTTCTAGGAGGAAGTTATGGAAGGTATAAAGGAATATTTAACTAAAATAGGATTAGATAAAGTAAAATTAGATTCTACATTCAATAATGTATGTATAAAAAAAATATTATATTTTAGAGAAGATAAAATAGTTTATATATTTTTAGAATCAAATAAAATACTAAAAATTAATACTTTGAAAAAATTAGAAATTGAAATAAAAAATAAGTTGGATTATTTTAATAGCATAAGAATAAAAGTAAGATATAAAGATTTAGATATAAATAATATTATTAATATTTTAGATTCTTACTGGAATAACATATTGTTTGTAATTAAATCATTGGTGCCTTCAATTAATTGTATATGCAATGAAATAAAATGGAAATATGAAGATAATTCATTCAAAATAAGCATAAATGATGAAATTTTATATAAAAGACTAACAATTAAAAATGCTTCATATTCTATAAAAAACATTATTAATGAAGAATTAGGGTTAGACTTAAATGTGAATTTTATTTTACAGCCTAAGGAAACTTTAGATTTACAGGAGTATATGTCAAAAAAAGATGAAGAAACTAATGATATATTGAATAAAATTATAAGTATTAAAGAAATTGAAGAAGAAAAAGTAGAAAAAGATGATAAGAATGAAAGTGAAAAACAAGAAACTAATTTAATATATGGAAAAGAGAATATAGATCCTATAGAAATAATTAAGAATATTACTCCTGAAACAGGAAGAGTTTCTATAAAAGGCGAAGTATTTGATATAGAGGTTAGAGAATTAAAAGGTGGAAGAACTCTTCTTACAATTTCTATCACAGACTATACAAGCTCTATAAAATGTAAATTATTTTTAAGAGAAAATAATAAAGATAATATCATAGATAATATAAAGAAAGGTTCATACTTAAGAATAAGAGGAAATGCATTGTTTGATAATTATTCACAGGAACTTATTATTAATATATCTGATATACAAAGATCTAAAAAGAAAGAAAGAATAGATAATAGTAGAGAGAAAAGGGTAGAACTTCATCTTCATACTCAAATGTCTGCTATGGATGCTGTTACATCTGCTTCAAAGCTGATTGAAAGAGCTGCAAAATGGGGACATAAAGCTATTGCAATTACTGACCATGGAGTAGTTCAAGGATTTCCAGAAGCCATGGATGCTGCAAAAAAATATGGAATAAAAGTGATTTATGGTGTAGAAGGATATTTAGTAAATGATACTAATCCTATAATAAAAAATCCAAATAAATTGCCTCTTGAGCAAAACTTTGTAGTATTTGATATAGAGACTACAGGGTTTTCTGCTAAAAATGACAGAATTACAGAAATTGGAGCAGTAAAGATAAAAAACTTTGAGATAGTTGATAGATTTAGCGTTTTAGTTAATCCCGAGAAATCAATTCCATATAAAGTACAAGAACTTACGGGAATAACTAATGATATGGTAAAAAATGAACCTACTATAGAAAAAATAATGCCAGAATTTCTAGAATTTATAAAAGGCAGTGTATTAGTTGCTCATAACGCGGATTTTGATATAGGATTTATAAAAGAAAATTGTAATAGATTATCTCTTGAATTTAATAATAGATTTATAGATACGATAGCTCTTGCTAAAGAATTGCTTCCAAATTTAAAAAGATATAAATTAAATATAGTTGCAAAAGAATTAAATGTATCTCTTGAAAATCATCATAGAGCAGTAGATGATGCAGAAGCTACTTCTGAAATATTCATTAAATTTTTAGATATGTTAAAAGAAAAAGGAGTAAGCACTTTAAATCAAGTTAATGAAATATTTAAGGAAACAGATTATAAAAAAATAAGAACAAATCATATAACTATACTTGTAAAAAATTATACTGGGCTTAAAAATCTATATAAAATAATTTCTCAGTCTCATATCAATTACTTCTACAAAAATCCAAGAATACCAAAGAGTGTATTATCTAAATATAGAGAAGGACTTATAATTGGATCTGCTTGTGAAAATGGAGAAGTTTATCAAAGTATACTAAAAAATAAAGAAGAAGATGAGATAAAAGAGATTATAGAATTTTATGATTATTTAGAAATTATGCCTCTTGACAATAATAAATTTATGATAGAAAAAGAAATAGTTAAAGATTATGAAGAATTGAAAGATATTAATAGAAAATTAATAGAACTTGGAGAAAAATACAATAAACTTGTAGTTGCTACAGGAGATGTGCATTTTTTAGACCCTCATGATGAAATTTATAGGAAAATATTAAAACATTCTCAGGGGTTTAAAAATGCAGATGAAGAAGTTCCTCTATATTTTAGAACTACAGATGAAATGCTGAATGAATTTAGTTATTTAGGGGATGATATAGCTAGAAAAGTTGTTATAACAAATACTAATAAAATAGCTGATAGTGTAGATATAATAAAGCCAATTCCAGATGAAACATGCACACCTGTAATAGAAGGTTCTGAGGAAGCTCTAAGGAATATGTGTTACGAAAAAGCTCATGGAATGTATGGAGAAATTCTTCCTGATATAGTTAAAGATAGACTAGAAAGAGAGTTAAACTCTATAATAAGTAATGGATATGCAGTACTTTATATAATTTCACAAAAACTTGTTACAAAATCATTAGAAGATGGATATCTAGTAGGCTCTAGAGGTTCTGTTGGTTCTTCTTTTGTAGCTACAATGAGTGATATAACAGAAGTTAATCCTTTACCTGCTCATTATAGATGTGAGAAATGTCTTTATTCTGAATTCTTTGAAACAGGAAGTTATACATCAGGTGCAGATTTACCTGATAAAAATTGCCCTAATTGTAAGATTCCTTTTATAAAAGATGGACATGATATACCTTTTGAGGTATTCTTAGGTTTTGAAGGCGATAAAGAGCCAGATATAGACCTTAATTTTGCAGGAGAATACCAACCAAATGCTCATAAATATACAGAAGTTTTATTTGGAGAAGGATATGTATATAGAGCTGGAACTATAGGTACTATAGCAGATAAAACTGCTTATGGATTTGCAAAAAAATATATAGAAGAAAATGAAATTACTACAACATCAGCAGAGATTAATAGGTTGGCTAGTGGATGTACAGGAATAAAAAGGACATCAGGTCAGCATCCAGGAGGAGTTATGGTAGTTCCTCATTATAAGGAAATTTATGATTTTTCACCTATTCAATATCCAGCTAACGATCCTTCATCAGGAGTTATAACTACTCATTTTGACTACCATTCTATAAGTGGTAGAATACTTAAGCTTGATATACTTGGACACGATGTTCCCACTATAATAAGAATGCTTGAAGATATAACAGAAATTAATGCCACTAAAATACCTCTTGATGATAAAAAAACAATGTCTATATTCACATCTACTGAGGCTTTAGGAGTAACTCCTGAAGATATTAATTGTCCTATAGGGAGTCTTGGTATACCTGAATTTGGAACTAAGTTCGTAAGGCAAATGCTTTTGGATACAAAGCCTACAACTTTTGGAGAACTTGTTAGAATATCGGGACTTTCACATGGTACAGATGTTTGGCTTAATAATGCTCAAGACCTAGTAAGAGATGGAGTAGTTACACTTAAAGATGTTATATCAACAAGAGATGATATTATGAACTATTTAATATTTAAGGGGTTAAAGCCAAAATTAGCATTTCAAATCATGGAAAAGGTTAGAAAAGGCAAAGGTTTAAAGCCTGAGGATGAAGCTGAAATGAGAAAGAATAATGTGCCTCAGTGGTATATAGATTCTTGTAAGAAGATAAAATATATGTTTCCTAAGGCTCATGCTGTTGCATATGTTATGATGTCATTTAGAATTGCTTATTTTAAAGTTTATTATCCTTGTGCATTTTATGCAACATATTTTACAACGAAAGCTGAAGATTTTGATGCAGAATTGATTGTAAAAGGGAAAGATGCAGTAATGGAAAAAATAAAAGAAATAGAAAAATTAGGTAATGGTGCCACTGCAAAAGAAAAAAATATGCTGACAGTACTTGAAGTTGTTGTAGAGATGTTTGCAAGAAATATTGAGATTTTAAGAGTTGATTTATATAAGTCTGATGCAAAAAAATTTAAGATACTAGATGGAAAGTTGTTACCTCCACTAATCGCTCTTCAAGGGGTAGGAGCTAATGCTGCAGTAAATATAGCGGTTGAAAGAGAAAAAGAAGAATTTTTATCTATAGAAGATTTAAGGAAAAGAACTAAAATTTCTAAGACTGTTATAGAGACTTTAAAAAGCCATGGCTGTCTTGAAGGTATGCCTGATACAAATCAATTGTCATTACTGTGATAAGTTGCACAAAAAAACATTATATGGTATACTAGTATAGAAAAATATATGTTTTGTGAAAATATAGAGTGGGGGCATTCCCACTCTTTCTTTTATAGTTCATATATATTTAAAATTGAATAAAGGAGGATTAGTAAATGAGAAAAAACATAGAAAAAACAGTAGAAGACTTAGTACTTCCAATAGTTGAAAAAGAAAATTTTGAATTAATTGACATAGAATACGTTCAAGAAGCAGGACATAAATACTTAAGAGTATATATAGATAAAGATGGAGGAATATCTCTAAATGACTGTAAATTGGTAAGTGAAGAATTAAGCAAAAAATTAGATGAGTTAGATCCAATAAAGGAGAATTACTTTTTAGAAGTATCATCTCCAGGCCTTGATAGGCCACTAAAAAAAGATAAAGATTTTGAAAGATATAAAGGAAGAGATGTTGAATTAAAACTATATAAATCTTTAGATGGTAAAAAGCAGTTTGAAGGAGAGCTTTTAGGATTATTTGATGGAATAATTAAAATAAAATCTGATAAAGAAGTATTTGAATTTAACAAAAAAGATGTATCTATAATTAGGTTATCTGTAAAAATTTAATAAGGAGGAAAAATAATGAATGTAGAATTTATAGAAGCTTTAGATCAGCTAGAAAAAGAAAAAGGAGTATCTAAGGAAATACTAATAGACACAATTGAAGCGGCGCTAGTTTCAGCGTACAAGAGAAACTTTGGATCTTCTCAAAATGTTAGAACTGAAATTGATAGAGAAAATGGAGATGTAAAAGTATATACTCAGAAAAAAGTAGTAGATGAAGTAGAAAATGACTTTCTTGAAATATCTCTAGAAGAAGCAAGAGAATTTAATCCAAACTATGAAATTGAAGATATAGTAGAATTTGAAGTGACTCCTAAAAACTTTGGAAGAATAGCAGCTCAAACTGCTAAGCAAGTTGTAGTTCAAAGAATTAGAGAAGCAGAAAGAGAAGTAATATACGAAGAGTTTGTAAATAGAGAAAGTGAAATAGTAACAGGAATAGTAGCAAGAGTAAGTAAAGGAATAGTTTATGTATCCCTAGGAAGGGTAGAAGGAGTATTAAATCAAACTGAGCAAATTCCAGGTGAAACGTATGAAATAGGACAAAGAATAAAATCATATATACTAGAAGTTAAAAAGACAACAAAAGGACCACAAATATTATTATCTAGAAGTCATCCAGGTCTTGTTAAAAGATTATTTGAACTTGAAGTTCCTGAAATATATGATGGAGTTGTTCAAATAAAATCAATAGCTAGAGAAGCGGGATCTAGAACAAAAATGGCAGTACATTCAGTAGATGAAAATGTAGATCCTATAGGAGCTTGTGTTGGTCCTAAAGGAATTAGAGTAAAAAATATAGTTGACGAACTTAAAGAAGAGAAAATAGATATAATTAAGTATAGTCAGGATCCAGGTGAATTTATTTCAAGTTCATTAAGTCCATCAAAAGTAATATCTGTAGAAGTAGACGAAAACGAAAAAAGTGCAAAAGTTGTAGTACCAGATTATCAATTATCCTTAGCTATAGGTAAAGAAGGACAAAATGCTAGACTTGCAGCAAAGCTTACAAATTGGAAAATTGATATAAAAAGTGAAAGCCAAGCTAAATAAGATTAATTATAAAGGAGGAGATATTCTTGAAACAAAAGAAAATACCTCAACGTAAATGTATAGCTTGTCAAGACAGAGACTCTAAAAGAGATTTAATAAGAATAGTTAAAAATAAAGAAGGAGAAATATTTGTAGACCCTACAGGAAAAGCTAATGGTAGAGGTGCTTATATTTGTAATAATGTAGAATGTTTAGAGAAGGCTGTAAAAAGCAGAGCTTTAAATAGAGCTTTTAAATTAGAAATTCCACAAGAAATCTATGAAAAGTTAGGAGAGGAAATAAAAAAATATGAAAAATAAGATACTCTCTTTATTAGGACTTGCTTTAAAAAGTGGAAATTTAGTATCAGGAGACGATACTACTTTAAAGGAATTAAAGAAAAATAAAATCAAACTTGTAGTTATTGCACAGGATGCATCTGATAATACAAAAAAACTTTTTATAGATAAATCTAGATTTAGAAATGTAGAATATGCTTTATTTGCAACTAAAGAAGAATTAGGAAAAAGCATAGGAAAAAGTAGTAGAGCTGTTATAGGAATAAAAGATAAAAATTTTGCAAATAAAATAAAAGAATTAATAGGGGGTGAAGCTTTTGTCAAAGACAAGAGTTTATAAATTAGCGCAAGAAATTGGAATGTCAAGTAAAGACCTTATGGAAAAATTAGAAGAATTAGATATTAAAGTAGCAAATCATATGAGTACACTAGATGAAGAAGAGGCGGAACTTATCATTGAACTTTTAAAAGATGAAAAAGGAAATAGTAATTCTAATAATCAAGATGAAATAGCAGTTGAGGAAGAAGATGATAATATTCCTAAAATTGAAATAGGAAGTAAAATATCAGTTCAAAATTTAGCTCAATTATTAGATAAAACCCCTTCTGAAGTTATTACTAAACTAATAAAATTAGGAGTAATGGCAACAATAAATCAGGAAATAGATTATGATATTGCAGAACTTGTAGCTTTAGATTATGGATTTAAAGCTATACAAGAAGAAGAAAAAGACATAATAGAAGAATATATGGAAATAGAAGAAGATAAGCCAGAAGATTTAGAGCCTAGACCTCCAATAGTAACAGTTATGGGACACGTTGATCACGGAAAAACATCTTTACTTGATGCTATAAGACATAGTAATGTTACAGCTAAAGAAGCAGGAGGAATAACTCAGCATATAGGAGCTTCAGAAGTTACTGTTGATGGCAAAAAAATAGTGTTCTTAGATACCCCAGGACATGAAGCTTTTACTGCTATGAGAGCGAGAGGTGCTCAAGTTACGGATATTGCTATACTTGTAGTAGCAGCAGATGATGGAATAATGCCTCAAACAATAGAAGCAATTAACCACGCAAAAGCAGCAGGAGTTCCAATAATAGTAGCTATAAATAAAATGGATAAGCAAGGAGCAAATCCAGATAGAGTAAAACAAGAACTTGCAGATCAGGGACTTTTAGTTGAAGATTGGGGTGGAGATGTAATATCTGTTCCAGTTTCAGCTCTTAAGAATGAAAATATAGACACTATACTTGAAATGATATTACTTGTTGCAGAAATGGAAGAACTTAAAGCAAATCCTAATAGAAAGGCAGTAGGAACAGTTGTAGAAGCTCAGCTTGATAAAGGAAGAGGTCCAGTTGCTACTGTGCTTGTTCAAAATGGAACTCTAAGAGTAGGGGATTCAATTGTTGTTGGAAATGTTTATGGAAAAATAAGAGCTATGATAAATGATAAAGGTAAAAGAGTAAAAGAAGCTGGTCCTTCTATTCCAGTTGAAATTTTAGGACTTTCTGAGGTTCCAGAAGCAGGAGATCAATTTGTAGTAGTTGGAAGTGATAAAATTGCTAGAAGTATATCAGAAAAAAGAAAAGAAAAACTAAGAGAGGAACAATTAAAAGCAACTCAAAAGGTTTCACTTGATGATTTATTTAAACAAATGGAACAAGGTGAAATAAAGGAACTTAATATAATAGTAAAAGCTGATGTTCAAGGTTCAGTTCAAGCTGTTAAACAATCTTTAGAAAAATTAAGTAATGAAGAAGTTGCTGTAAAGGTAATACATGGTGGAGTAGGAGCTATAACTGAGTCTGATGTAATGCTTGCAAGTGCTTCGAATGCAATTATAATAGGATTTAATGTAAGACCAGTTGCTGGAGCAACATCAGTTGCTCAAACTGAAAAAGTTGATGTTAGAACATATAGAATAATATATAAGGCTATAGAAGATATACAAGCTGCTATGAAGGGGATGCTTGATCCTGAGTTTATTGAAGAAGATTTAGGTAAAGCAGAAGTTAGAGCTACATTTAAAGTTTCTGGAGTGGGAACTATAGCAGGATGTTATGTCCTTAACGGTAAAATTGCTAGAAACGCAAAAGTAAGATTAGTTAGAGATGGTATAGTAGTACATGAAGGAGAGCTTTCTTCATTAAAGAGATTTAAAGATGATGCAAAAGAGGTAGCTTCAGGTTATGAATGTGGTATAGGACTTGAAAAATATAACGATCTTAAAGAAGGAGATATTATAGAAGCTTATATAGTAAAAGAAAAGAAAAGATAATATATAGAAGGGTTGTAGATACTATGTCAACATATCCGAGAACAAAAAGAATAGGAGAAGAAATAAAAAAAGTAGTAAGTAGATTATTATTAGAAGGGATTAAAGACCCTAGAGTTTCTACTTTAGTTAGTGTTACTGATGTAGATGTTACTTCTGACTTAAAATATGCGTATATATATGTAAGCGTACTTTCTGGTGATAAAGAAAGTACTTTAAAGGGACTTAAAAGTGCTAGTGGATTTATTAGAAGAGAAGTTGGTAAAAATATAAAATTAAGATATACTCCAGAAATTATATTTAAATTAGATGAGTCTATAGAAAAAGGACTTTATATGTCAAATTTAATTAAAAATCTTAATATCAAAAAAGAAGATGATGAGAATGAATAATATAATTAAAGCTATAATGGGAAGTGATAATTTTATTATCACTTCCCATTATAGTCCAGATGGAGATAACTTAGGATCATCAATAGGACTTTATTATGGGCTTAAAAAACTTAATAAAAAAGTAATTTTTGTATTAGATGATACACTTCCTAAAAATTTAAGCTTTCTATATGAGGATATAAAAATATATAAATCAGAAGAAATAGATATAGATGATTATATTTTAATATCTCTTGATTGTGGAGATAAGGATAGACTTTGCTGTAGTGAAGAAATAAAGAAAAATTGTAAAATGCTTATAAATATAGATCATCATAAAAGCAATGACAATTATGGTGATTTAAATTATGTTGACTTTGAAGCTTCTTCAACTTGTGAAATTATATATGATTTATTAAATAATATAGATAAAAAAATTATTGATAAAAAAATAGGAAATTGCCTTTATACTGGACTTATAACAGATACAGGAAATTTTATGTATTCAAATACTAATTCAAGTAGCTTCATAATGGCTTCTAATTTATTAAAACTTGAAATAGATAAAGAAAATATAATAAAAAATTTATATCAAAACAATCCTTTAAATTATGTAAAGATATTGGGAGATACATTAAACACATTAGAAGTTATTGAAGAAAAAATAGCAACTATTGATTTGACCTGTGAGATGTTTAAAAAGAATGCTATAAGTTTTAATGACGCTGATGGATTTGTAAATTATGCAAGAGATATAAAAGGCGTTGAAGTTGGAATTTTGTTCAAGCAAAAGGAATCTAATTTAGTGAAAGTAAGCTTAAGATCTAAATCATATGTTGATGTAAGTGAGATAGCTAGAAAATTTGGAGGAGGAGGCCATATAAAGGCTTCTGGATGTACAATAAAAAATTCTTTAGAAAATGTAAAAGAAATGGTAATAAAAGAAGTATTAGAGCATGTTTAAGAGAGTGATAATATGAATGGAATACTAAATATATTAAAACCAACAGGAATGACATCTCATGATGTAGTATCTAAAATAAGAAAAATTACTAAAATAAAAAAAGTAGGACATACTGGAACGCTAGATCCTAATGCTGCAGGAGTACTTCCTATATGTATAGGAAAAGCTACAAAAATATCTGAAATGATATTGAATAAAGAAAAAACTTATATAGGAGAGCTAACATTAGGAATACAAACGGATACTTATGATTCTTTTGGGCGCATAATAGATAAAAAAGATGTTATTCATATCAATGAAAAAGAAGTATATGAAGCATTTGAAAAATTTAAGGGAGAAATAAATCAAACTCCTCCTATCTATTCAGCCATTAAAATAAAGGGGAAGAAGCTTTATGAACTTGCTCGAGCTGGACAAACTGATGTTAATATAAAACCTAGAAATGTATTCATAAAATCTATAGAAATAAAAAATATAAGTGAAAATAAGATATTATTTGAGGTAACCTGCTCAAAAGGAACTTATATAAGAAGCCTTTGTAAAGATATAGGTGATGAACTAGGAGTTGGAGGACATATGTCCTTTTTACTTAGGACTTCATCTGGAAGTTTTGATATAAAAAATTCTGTTACACTAGAAGAATTTGAAGAAGCATCAAATAATGGTAATCTAGAAAAATATTTATTTAATATAGATTATCCACTAGAAAACTATAAGAGCATAAATATAAAAGAAAGTGCTTATAAAGCTTTTTCAAATGGTAATGTAGTATATAAAAAAGGTTTAATAACATTGAATAACTATGAAAATGAAGAATTAGTTAAAGTTTATATGAAAGATAAATTTTGTGGTATTGGAAAAATAATATTTATAGATGAAAGAATATCTTTAAAAAGCTATAAATTGTTTTTATAAATATGGAGATGTTTAGGATGAAAATAGTTAAGGATTTAAAAAAAATAAATTTGAAAAATAATACGGTTGTAACTATTGGAAATTTTGATGGAGTTCATATAGGACATCAAAATATAATAAACAAAACTATATCAATAGCAAAGGAGAAAAATTTAAAAAGTATTCTTTTTACTTTTTCTAATCATCCTATAAATTTTTTTGTTAATGATAGTATAAAAAATTTAATGACAATTCAAGAAAAGTATAATTTTATAAAAAATATGGGGATTGATATAGTTTTACCAATACCATTTAATGAATCTATTATAAAATTAACTCCAGATGAATATATAGAAGAGATACTTATAAAAAGACTAAAAGTAAAAGAACTAATCATAGGTCATGACTTCAAATTTGGCAAAAACAGAGGTGGAAATGCTGATTTTTTAAAAAAAGTTGCTCAAATATATGATTTTAATGTAAGGGTTATTGAGCCTATTAAAATTGAAAACATTAGAGTAAGTAGTACTTATATTAGAAAGTTATTAGAAGAAGGAAATATTAAGAGGGTAAGAAAGTTTTTAGGAAGAGAATATAACATTAATGGAGTAGTTGTACATGGTAAAAAAGTAGGGAGAAAATTAGGGTTTCCAACTATTAATCTAAAAGTAGATGAAGATATTTTAATCCCTAAAATTGGAGTCTACCGTACAAAAGTTAAAATAGAAAATGACTTTTATGATGGAGCAACAAATATAGGGTATACTCCTACAATACAAAATAAAAACTTTTCTATTGAAACTTATATAATAGATTATAATGGGGATTTATATAAAAAAGAAGTGTCTCTTTATTTTATTGAAAGAATTAGAGATGAAATTCAATTTAAAACAATAGAAGAATTAAGAAACCAAATGAAAAATGATGTAGAAAAGATAAAAAGAAAAAAATATATTTACTTATAGGTAAAATTGTGCTATAATAGATTTTGTTGTCAACCATTGCTCGGCATTTGATTCACCGACCAATGCTTAGCAATAGGGGATAAAAAATATGGAGGTGTTAAATATGTTAGATACTAACAAAAAACAACAAATAATCGATACTTACAAAACTCATGAAGGAGATACTGGTTCTCCAGAAGTTCAAGTAGCTTTACTTACTGCTAGAATAAATGAGTTAAATGAGCACTTAAAGATTCATAAAAAAGATCATCATTCAAGAAGAGGTCTTTTAAAAATGGTTGGTACAAGAAGACGTTTACTTAAGTACCTAAAAGAAAAAGATTTAGACAGATATAAGACTTTAATTGGAAAATTAGGATTAAGAAAATAATGAAGGGCAGGGCTTACCTGCTCTTTTTATAATACTAATAAATTGATTTTTATTAGGGAATAATATTTACAGACATATTTTCAATAAAATTGTTTACTAAAATTAAAATTTGTAGTATCTTTTACCTATGAGAGGAGGTAAATTATGTATAAAAATTTTGAAATGGACCTAGCTGGAAGAAAACTTTCTGTAGAAATTGGAAAAGTTTGTGAAATGTCAAATGGAAGTTGTATGATAAAATATGGTGATAGTGTTGTTCTTGTAAATGCTTGTGCATCATCTGAGCCAAGAGAAGGAATAGATTTCTTTCCATTAAGTGTTGATTATGAAGAAAGGCTTTATTCTGTTGGTAAAATACCTGGAGGATTTATAAAAAGAGAGGGAAAACCATCAGAAAAAGCTGTTTTAACTTCAAGATTAATAGATAGACCTATAAGACCCTTGTTTCCAAAAGGATATAGAAATGATGTACAAGTTGTAGCAACTGTTATGTCTGTAGATCCACAATGTACTACAGATATTGTTGCCATGATAGGTTCATCTGTAGCTCTTTCAATATCTGATATACCATTTAATGGACCTACAGGATCTGTTTGTATAGGATTAATAGATGGTAAATTTATTGTAAATCCTACAGTTGAAGAAAAAGAAAAAAGTGATATGCACGTAGTTGTATCAGGCACTAAAGATGCTATTATGATGGTTGAAGCAGGAGCAAATGAAGTTTCTGAAGAATTAATGCTAGATGCTATTATGTTTGCACACGAAGAAATTAAAAAAATAGTTGAGTTTATAGAAGGTATTGTAAAAGAAGTAGGTAAAGAAAAACAAAATGTAATTTTATATAAGCCAGATGAAGAAATAGAAAAAGAGGTTAGAGTATTTGCATCTGAAAAGATGAGACAAGCTATAAAAACAGTTGAAAAGCTTGAAAGATCTGAAAATATGGAAAAGGTTAAGATGGAAACTGTTTTATACTTCGAAGAAAAATATCCAGAAAATATTAAAGATATAGAAGAGGTTTTACATACTATAGTAAAAGAAGAAGTAAGAAATATGATTACAAATGAAGGCATAAGACCAGATAATAGAAAGCCTGACGAAATAAGACCTATTTGGTCTGAAATAGGTATTCTTCCAAGAACTCATGGCTCAGGACTTTTCACAAGAGGACAGACTCAAGTTTTAACAGTGGCAACACTCGGTGCTCTAGGTGATGTTCAAGTTCTAGATGGACTTGAAGATGAAGAAGATAAAAGATATATGCATCACTATAACTTTCCTGCATATAGCGTAGGAGAAACAAGACCTTTAAGGGGACCAGGAAGAAGAGAAATAGGACATGGGGCACTTGCTGAAAGAGCACTTGAACCAGTAATTCCAAGTAAAGAAGAATTTCCATATACAATAAGACTTGTATCAGAAGTTTTAAGCTCTAATGGATCAACATCTCAAGCTAGTGTTTGTGGAAGTACTTTATCACTTCTTGATGCAGGAGTTCCTATAAAAGATATGGTAGCTGGTATTGCCATGGGACTTATAAAAGAAAAAGATAAAGTTGCAATACTTTCGGATATACAAGGCATGGAAGACTTTTTAGGAGATATGGATTTTAAAGTAGCAGGTACCCAAAAAGGAATAACAGCAATACAAATGGATATTAAAATAGCTGGAATAGATAGAGATATATTAAAAAATGCTCTGTCTCAAGCAAGAGTAGGAAGAATCCATATATTAAATGAAATGAAAAAGACAATAGATAAACCTAGAGAAGAAATGTCTCCTTATGCTCCAAGAATAATAAAATTAAATATACATCCAGATAAAGTTAGAGATGTAATAGGACCAGGAGGAAAAACAATAACAAAAATAATAGAAGAAACTGGCGTTAAAATAGATATAGAAAAAGATGGAGAAATATTTATAGCATCTCCTGATGGAGAAATGGGAAATAAAGCAAAAGATATGATAATTGCTATAGTTAAAGAGCCAGAAGCAGGAGAAGTATATAAAGGAAAAGTTACTAGAATAATGAATTTTGGAGCTTTTGTTGAAATACTTCCAGGTAAAGAAGGATTAATCCATATTTCTAATATAGCTCATGAAAGAGTAGAAAAAGTTGAAGATGTTTTAAAAATAGGAGATGAAGTTGAAGTTAAAGTAACGGAAATAGATAAACAGGGAAGAATAAATCTTTCAAGAAAAGCATTAATTGAAAAAAAGGAATCAAAAGAAAAAGAATCAGACCAAAAATAATAAGCACAAAGAAGTGCTTATTTTTTTTGCATAAATTCATAACCCTTTTAATACATATATAGTGGAAAGATATATAAAGGAGATGAATTTATGATAGTAATATTTAACAAAAAAAAAGTTTTGGCATTAGCATTTATACTATTGTTAATAGGGGTTGGATTTAATTTAAGAGATTTTTCTGTAAAATCTTTTAATAGCATTAATGAACCATTTTATAAAGGAAACAAAGAAAATTCAAATTATGTAGCTATAACATGTAATGTGGATTGGGGAAATGAATGTATAGATGAAATGCTTAAAATATTAAATGAAGAAAATATAAAAATAACTTTTATGGTAACCGGAAGATGGGCAGAAAAGTATCCTGAAATTCTTTTGAAAATTAAAAAAGAAGGACATGAAATAGGAAATCATGGATATAAGCATATTGATTACAGTAAGTTAAATTATAACTTAAATTACAGAGAAATAAAAAAATCAAAGAAAATAATAGAAACTATTATTAAAGAAAAAACAGTATTTTTTGAACCTCCATCAGGATATTATAACAAAGATACTGTAAAAGCAGCTCAAGATCTTAATTATATACCTATAAAATGGAGTATAGATACAATAGATTGGAAATATAAAGAGAATCCTAATGAAATAATAAAGAGAGTTAAATCAAAGAAAATAGAAGATGGAAGTATTATTTTAATACATCCAACTAAAGGAAGTGTTGAGTCTTTAAAAGCTATAATAAATATAGTAAGAGAAAATGGCTATGAAGTAGGAAAACTTAGTAATATTTTTAAAGTTGAATAAAATCATAATGTAAATTATAATTAGATGTGTAAAGTTTAAACTAATAGGGAGGAAAAAAGTTGTATAAAAAACATATTTTAGATAATGGATTAGTTATAGTAGGGGAAGAAATACCATATGTTAATTCAGTAAGTTTTGGATTATGGATAAATGTAGGTACAAGATATGAAGATAAAAATATAAATGGAATGTCTCACTTTATAGAACATATGCTTTTTAAAGGGACTAAAAACAGATCTGCAAAAAAAATAGCCCAAGATATAGATAATTTAGGTGGACAAATTAATGCATTTACAAGTAAAGAATCCACTTGTTTTTATGTTAAGATGTTAGATGAACATATTTATACAGGAATTGATGTAATATGTGATATGATTTTAAATCCTTTATTTTTAGAGGAGGATATAATTAAAGAAAAATCAGTAGTACTTGAAGAAATTAAAATGTATGATGACTCACCTGAAGATTTAGCTCATGATTTACTATTTGAGTTGATTTATAAAAATGAAGGGTTAGGAATGAATATATTAGGAACAAGAAATTCTTTAGATAATATAAATAGAGAATCTGTGATAGAGTTTTTTGATAATTATTATGTACCTAAAAATTGTGTAATATCTATTTGTGGTAATTTTAAATTTGAAGATATAGTTAGCCTTTTAAATGAAAAACTTAAGGGATGGAATAATAATAATTTTAATAGCATAGATATAAATAAATGTGAATTTAATAGTGGAGTTGTTAAAAAAAATAAAGATATAGAGCAAATAAATTTGTGTATGGGACTAAAAAGTATAGAACTTGAAAGTAATGAAGTATATGCACTATCAGTAGTTAATAATATATTTGGGGGAAGCATGAGCTCAAGGCTTTTTCAAAATATTAGAGAAGAAAAAGGTAGTGTATACTCTATATACTCTTATCCTACTCTTCATAAAAAATCAGGGGTTTTAAATATATTTGCAAGTACAAGTGAAAAGAATTTAAATAATGTTTATAGTTCAATTCTTGATGAAATTAAACTTTTAAAAGATAATTATTTGACAGCTGATGAAATAGAAAAATCTAAAGAACAATTAAAAGGAAATTATATATTGGGACTTGAAGGTATTGGTAGTAGGATGATGGCTATAGGAAAATCGCAGCTTTTACTTAAAAAATTAAATACTCCAAAAGATATAATAAATAATATAAATAGTATAACCATTAATGATGTTAAAAATGTTATAGATAAAACTTTTAATATAAACACTAGTGCTGTTTGTATAGTTGGAAAGGATGTTGAAAATATAAAGATATAGGGGGATTAACATGAAATTATCTTCTATTGCTGGAAAAGAAATTGTTAATTTAACTACAGGGGAAAGATTGGGGATTATAGCAGAATCTGATTTAATTGTAGATGAATCTACGGGTAAAATAATTTCTCTTGTTATTCCTAAAGATAGGAGTTTTTTTTCTTTTAAAAGAGACAACAAAGTATTAGAGGTTCCTTGGAAAAATGTAAAAAAAATAGGTAATGATATGATAATAATTGAATATGAAGGAAATATCTAACTGTGGAGGGCATAAATATGAATATATTAGTTCAGAAATTTGGAGGGACATCAGTAGAATCCTATGAAAAAATGATTAAAGTATCTGAAATAATAAAAGAATATAAAGAAAAGGGATATGATTTAGTTGTTGTGGTTTCAGCAATGGGTAGAAAAGGGGCACCATATGCAACAGATACATTAATACAATTATGTAAGGAAATAAATGAAGAGCCATCATTAAGGGAACTTGATCTTATAATGTCTTGTGGAGAAATAATATCAGGAACACTTCTTGTTAATACTTTAAAAAATATAGGTATAGACTCTGTATTACTTACAGGAGCTCAAGCGGGTATAATAACTGATGGAAAGTATGGTGATTCTACAGTTATAGATATAAGTCCTATTAGAATACATGATGAGCTTTCCAGTGGCAAGGTTGTGATTGTCACTGGATTTCAAGGTATAACAAAAAAAGGAGAAGTTACAACCTTAGGAAGAGGAGGAAGTGATACATCTGCTGTTATAATAGGAAAAGGGATAAAGGCAAAAACAGTAGAAATATATACAGATGTAGATGGAATAATGACAGCTGATCCTAAAATAGAGCCTAATGCTAAGATAATTAAAAATATAAATTATGATGAAGTATTTCAAATGGCTGAAAAAGGAGCAAAGGTAATTCATCCTAGAGCAGTAGAAATAGCAAAAAATAGTAATATTGTTTTAAAGATAAAAAACACATTAAATCCAAAAGAAGGAACAAATATATGCTCCTATACTCTTACTGACATAGATTCTTATAGGGTTAATGAGAAAAAATTAATGACAGCTATAGCACACAAAAATGATATAATTCAAGTTATGATTAAAAATTGTAAAGAAGATATATTTACTGATATTTTAAATGAAATGAAAAAAAATGGTATAAGTATAGATATGATTAACTTTTTTGTAAAAGAAAAGGCATTTACAATAGATTCAAATAAACTTAAAATACTTAAAAATATACTTGATTCTTATAAGTTAGAATATAATTTAATAGAAAACTGTTCAAAAGTTACTTTAATAGGCTCTAGAATAACAGGAATACCTGGAGTCATGGTAAAAATAGTGAGAGCTTTATCAAAAAAAGATATAAAAATACTTCAAACATCAGATTCACATATGACTATATCTTGCTTAATTAATGAAAAAGATTTAAAATATGCTGTTAATGCTCTTCATGAAGAATTTAATTTATTTGAAGAATAAGCTACTTAAAATTGTAGCTTATTTTTTTGTCTTAAATTATATATGATTGGGCAAAATAAATTTATGAATTAAAAAATTAAAATAGGAGGAAGTCATGGATAAAAAGAAAATTGAAGATAAAACAAAAAATAAAAATATGGTTGAAGACATTAAGCAGTTAGGAACTCCAAATTTGCCTTTTGAAAATAAAGAAATTCAATGTATAACTATAATAGGAGAAATAGAAGGACATATGGTATCAGCACCTCAGAAAAAAGCAACTAAATATGAACATATAATTCCCCAATTATATGCAATAGAAGAGAATCCAAATATAAAAGGAGTATTAATAATATTAAATACAGTAGGAGGAGATGTAGAAGCAGGACTTGCAATATCTGAACTTATAAATAGCTTATCAAAACATACTGTTACATTAGTTTTAGGAGGAAGTCATAGCATTGGTGTTCCTTTGGCAACATCAGGAGATTATTCATTTATTGCTCCTACTGCAACTATGACAATTCATCCAATAAGAATGAGTGGACTTGTAATTGGAGTAAGTGAGACTTTCGAATATTTTAGAAAAATGCAGGAAAGAATAATTAATTTTATAACTAGAACTTCTAAAATTGATAGGGAAACATTATATGAGCTTATGAATTCAAGAGATGAACTTGTCAATGATGTAGGAAGTGTTCTTATTGGAAAAGAAGCTGTAGATTATGGTATAATAAATGAAGTAGGAGGATTAAAAGAGGCTTTAAACCATCTTAAACAATTAATTTCTAAAGAAAAATCCAAAGAGAAAGAAGAAGAAAAATTAGAGGAAAATTCCCAGAAAAATAAATAATATGTTATAATTAAAAAATAAAAGTGTTAATGTCTTTGACATTAACACTTTTATTAATGTAATAATATACTATGTTTATGTAAATAATCAAAGATAGTTTTGGTAATATTTTTATTATTTAAAGAGGTGGTTTTTTTGAGCAAAAGAAGAAATAAAAAAGAAAAGAAAAATCAAATTAAACTAGATAGTAAGTTTAAACAAGAATTTAATTCTTTAAGTTTAATATTTTTAGGATTATTTCTTTCTTATAGTTTAAAAACTGATTCAATGGGTAAAATAGGATATTTTATTAAGGTTATGTTTTTAGGTTTTTTTTCAAAACTATCTATAATTATTCCATACATAATAATATTTTTAGGAATTATACATTTAATTAATAATGATGAGTTAAAAAAAATTAAAAGTTATAAGCTTTATTATCCTTTTATATTTATTGCAATGTTAATTTATGGACTTATGAAAAAAGATTTTATACCTATAGATAGTCCTTTCCTACCAGAAAATTTAAAGGTTATTTTCTCTATATCAATTGAAGGCAGTGGAAGTGGTATGTTTAGTACTATAATAGCTTATTATTTTATAAAATTATTTGGAGTAAAAGGGTCTTATATTGTAAGTATTTTTTGCTTAATAATTATCGTTTTATTCAGTTTTAATATATCTATAGAAGAGACTATAAATAAAATAAAAAGCTTGTTAGTAGATAATTTTGTAGTATTCAAAAGTTTTGTTGTAAATTTTGTAACAATTGAAGAAAAACCAACTAAAAAAAGAAAAAATAAAAAGATTGTAAATATAAATAATGAAATTGCAGCTGAAACTGAGGTAGAACAATCAATAAAGATAGTGGATTTTAACAAAAATCTTCAAGATAATACTGAAATTATTGAAAATAATTATTCTACTGACAAAAAAGAAACAAAATTTAATGATAAAAATGATGAAAAAGAAATAGAATCTAAAAAGGAATTAAATAAAGATAATCAAGAAATAAAAATAATCACAAATTCTGAAAGTGAAAAGTTTTTAGATTATAAAAAACCTAGTACGGATTTATTGTTTAAGGCAAATAATATAGTAGACCCAAAAGATAAAAAACAAATACTTAAAAATGCAAAGCTTCTAGAGAAAACATTGAAAGATTTTGGTGTAGAAGCTCAAATAAATCAAGTTACTAAAGGTCCTACTATAACAAGGTATGAAATTCAACCAAAGGCAGGGGTTAAAGTTAGTAAAATAGTAGGTCTTGTAGATGATATAGCTTTAAGTTTAGCAGCAAAGAGCATAAGAATTGAAGCTCCGATTCCTGGTAAATCTGCTATTGGGATAGAAGTTCCAAATGACGAAGTTCAACTTGTTACTTTAAGAGAAGTTATAGAATCAGATGAATTTTCGAGTAATAATTCTAAGCTTTCATTTGGACTTGGTAAAGATATATCAGGTAGGCCTATAATTACAGATATAGCTAAAATGCCTCACTTACTTATAGCAGGTGCTACAGGTTCTGGTAAAAGTGTTTGTGTAAATACTTTAATAAATAGTATATTATATAAAGCAAAACCTGATGAAGTTAAATTTTTAATGATAGATCCTAAGGTTGTTGAACTTACAAATTATAATGGAATTCCTCATCTTTTAATACCAGTAGTTACTGATCCCAAAAAAGCTGCTTATGCTTTAAATTGGGCAGTAACTGAAATGAATAGAAGATATAAACTATTTGCAGAAAACTCTGTAAGAGATATAACTGGTTATAATGAAAAAGTAGAGGAAAAACTTCCTAAAGTTGTAATTATAATAGATGAGCTTGCGGATTTAATGATGGTAAGTCCTAATGAAGTAGAAGATGCTATATGTAGATTAGCTCAAATGGCAAGAGCGGCTGGAATGCATCTTATAGTTGCAACTCAAAGGCCTTCTGTTGATGTTATAACAGGTGTTATTAAAGCCAATATTCCTTCAAGAATTGCTTTTTCAGTATCATCTCAAGCTGATTCTAGAACTATTCTTGATATGGGGGGAGCAGAAAAGCTCCTTGGTAAAGGGGATATGCTATTTTATCCTGTTGGCTCTCCAAAGCCTGTGAGACTTCAAGGTGCTTTTATTTCCGATAAAGAAGTAGAAAGTGTTGTTAATTTTGTTAAAAGTCAAGTAGAAGAGGTAAACTATACTGAAGATATAATAGAAAATATAAATAAAGGAGTTACCTTTGATTCATCAGATGAAGATGATTTATTAAGTGAAGCTATAGGATTAGTTGTAAATGCAGGTCAAGCTTCTGCTTCAATGCTTCAAAGAAAATTTAGAATAGGTTATAATAGAGCAGCAAGACTTATTGATCAAATGGAAGAAAGAGGATTAATAGGACCTAGTGAGGGGAGTAAACCTAGAAAAGTTTTAATAACAAAGGAAGAATATGAAAGTACGGTAGGTGAGTAGTTTGAATAGGGGTATAAATTTAGAAGAGGCTTTAAAACTTGAAAATGCAGTATTTGTTGATGTAAGATCTCCTTTAGAGTATAAAGAGGATAGGATTATTAAATCTATAAATATTCCTATTTTAGATGATAAGGAAAGAAAAGTAGTTGGAACTATATATAAAAAAGATGGAAAAGAATCTGCTGTAGAAAAGGGATTAGAGTTTACATCTAAAAAAATAAAAGATTTGTATTTAGAATTTAATAGTTTGTCTAAAAGCTATAAAAACATAGTTGTGTACTGTTCAAGAGGAGGAATGAGAAGCGGATCAGTTGTAAATTTCTTTTGTAATTTAGGGATAAATATGTATCAGCTTAGAGGAGGATATAAAAGCTATAGAAATTATGTTATAGATTTTTTAGAGAATATAGATGAAAATTATAAATTTATTGTTCTTCATGGATTAACTGGAGTTGGAAAGACAGATGCTTTAAAATACCTAAATAAAAAAGGAGTAAAAGGTTTAGATTTGGAAAATATAGCCAAAAATTGTGGTTCTGTATTTGGTCATATTTGTTTTAAAGACAATCCTCCTAGTCAAAAATTATTTGAATCTTTAATATTTAATTACATAAACAATTCAAAATCTAAATATATATTTATAGAAAGTGAAAGCAAAAGAATAGGATCAGTTCTTATTCCAAACTCCATATATAATACAATGATAGAAAAAGGATATCATATTTTACTTGAAAGTAGCATAAATTCTAGAGTTAAAAGGTTAGTTGAACAATATATAAGTTTAAATTATAAGGAAGATACTGTAATTTTAGATGCTTTAGAAAAGTTAAGAAAAAGATTAGGAAATGAAAAAATTGATTATTTAATTGAAAAATTAAATTCAAAAGAGTATGCTATAATAGCAAAAGAACTTATTGTTAACTATTATGATCCTTTGTACAAATATTCTATTGATAAATTTGCTTATAATCATATTATAAGCTGTGATAAATTTGAAAAAGCCATGGCAAAATTAATTACAATTTACGAAAGACTAGAAAGAAGGGAGTTAAATAAATGAGTTTAAAAATAGCGTTAGAATCACTTGGATGTTCCAAAAATTTAGTTGATGCGGAGGTAATGCTTGGAATACTAAAAAATAACGGACATAGACTTACAAGCAACTTTGAACAAGCAGATGTAATAATAGTAAATACATGTGGATTTATAGAATCTGCAAAGGAAGAATCTATAAATGCTATATTAGAGTTTGCACAATATAAAGAAAAAGGAAATTTTAAAATTCTTATAATGACTGGATGTCTAGCTCAAAGATACAGTAATGAGCTTAAAGATGAGATTCCTGAAATTGACGCTATTGTTGGAACAGGAAGCTATTCTAAAATAGCAGATATAATAAAAAGATTAACTGAAGAAAAAAATATAGTTGAACTTGATGAACTTGATTTTGTGTATGATGAAACACTTCCAAGATACTTAAGTACGCCAAGCTATATGGCATACTTAAAAATTGCTGAAGGATGTAATAATCACTGTACATATTGTATAATACCTAAATTAAGAGGAAAATATAGAAGTAGAAAAATAGAAGATTTATTAAAAGAAGCTAAAAGTCTTGCAAATCAAGGAGTGAAGGAATTAGTTGTAATAGCTCAAGATACAACAAGATATGGAATTGATTTATATGGAGAAGAAAAACTTTCTTATCTATTAAGAGAACTTTCTGAAATAGAAGAATTAAAATGGATTAGGGTAATGTATTCTTATCCAGAAGCATTAAGTGAAGAAATTATAAGAGTAATAAGTGAAAATAAAAAAATATGCAGTTATTTTGATATACCAATACAGCACTGTAGTGATAGAATATTAAAGTTAATGAATAGAAGAACAACAAAAGATGATATAAAACAAAAAATAGATTTAATAAGAAAAAACATACCTGATGCTGTACTTAGAACTTCTATAATAGTAGGATTTCCAAGTGAAACAGAAGAGGAGTTTGATGAATTAAAAGAATTTGTAAAAGAAGTAAAATTTGATAGATTAGGAGTATTTGCATATTCAAAAGAAGAAGGGACTGCGGCTGCAAAATTAGAATATCAAATATCAGATAATATAAAAGAAGAAAGAAGAGAAGAATTAATGCTAATTCAGCAAAAAATATCTCTTAAAAAAAATAGATTTAAAATAGGTAATGTATATGAAGTTTTAGTAGAGGAAAAATTAGAAGATAATGTTTACATAGGAAGAACATATCAAGATGCTTATGAAATAGATGGTCTTGTTTATGTAAATACAGATAAAGAACTAGAGATTGGAAGCTTTGTTGATGTAAAAATAAATAATGCCCTAGAATATGATTTAATGGGAGTGATATTAGATGAATCTTGCTAATAAGTTAACAATGCTTAGAATTGTATTGGTTCCTGTATTCGTAATAATAATACTATCTGACATAAAAAATTCACTACTTATTTCTGCTGCTGTATTTTCTTTAGCATCTGCAACAGACTTCTTAGATGGATACATTGCTAGAAAGTATAATTTAGTAAGTAATTTTGGTAAATTTATGGATCCTTTAGCAGATAAGCTTTTAGTAGCTTCTGCCTTAATAACAATGGTAGAGCTTAATTTAATACCTTCTTGGATGGTTATAGTAATAATATCTAGAGAGTTTGCTGTAAGTATATTAAGAGCAATAGCAGCATCAAGTGGAATAGTAATAGCAGCTAGCAAGTGGGGAAAAGCTAAAACTATATCTCAAATATTTGCTATAATCATGATTCTTTTAAATATACCATATTCAAGTATAATTATGTGGATTGCAGTATTACTTACTATTTATTCAGGATATGATTATATATATTTAAACAGAAATTTATTCAAAGATATGGATTAGAAAACATAGTCAAAAAGCTCTGATACATTTGTATTAGGGCTTTTAATATGTAATTATAAAAATATAAATCATGCTGAATAATATAATAGATAATTGACTATAAAGAAAATATAATATATAATCTTTTTAGAACGTTTGTTCTTCAAAAGAAAGGTGGTTATAAAAAATGGATGAAAATAAGAAAAAAGCACTCGATATGGCTTTATCTCAAATACAAAAAGACTTTGGAAAAGGATCTATAATGAGATTAGGA
The DNA here is from genome assembly GCF_900142235.1 of Tepidibacter formicigenes DSM 15518. Taxonomy (GTDB): domain Bacteria; phylum Bacillota; class Clostridia; order Peptostreptococcales; family Peptostreptococcaceae; genus Tepidibacter; species Tepidibacter formicigenes. The sequence goes on from NZ_FRAE01000004.1 coordinate 85,632, forward strand.
GAAGCTTCTAAAATGAATATAGAGGCTATATCAACTGGTTCAATAGGACTTGATATAGCTATAGGAATAGGAGGTCTTCCAAAAGGAAGAATCGTAGAAATATATGGACCAGAATCTTCAGGTAAAACTACTGTTGCACTTCATACTGTAGCAGAAGCTCAAAAGCAAGGTGGAATAGCTGCTTTTATTGATGCAGAACATGCACTTGATCCTGTTTATGCTAAAGCTTTAGGAGTAGATGTAGACAATTTAATAGTATCTCAACCTGATACAGGAGAACAAGCTCTTGAAATAACAGAGGCATTAATTAGAAGTGGTGCAGTAGATATAATAGTTATAGATTCTGTTGCAGCATTAGTTCCAAAAGCAGAGATAGAAGGTGAAATGGGAGATTCTCATGTAGGGCTTCAAGCTAGACTTATGTCTCAAGCTTTAAGAAAATTAACAGGTTCTATAAAAAAATCAAATACAATTGCTATATTTATAAATCAGCTTCGTGAAAAAGTAGGAGTTATGTTTGGAAATCCTGAAACAACAACTGGTGGTAGAGCGCTTAAATTCTATTCTTCAGTAAGACTTGATGTTAGAAAATGTGACATAATAAAACAAGGAGATAGTATACTTGGAAGTAGAACGAGAGTAAAGGTAGTTAAAAATAAAGTAGCTCCTCCATTTAAACAATGTGAATTTGATATAATGTATGGAGAAGGAATATCTAAAATAGGAGATCTTTTAGATATGGCAGTGGGGATTGATATAGTAAAAAAATCAGGAGCTTGGTACAGTTATAATGACACAAAACTTGGACAAGGAAGAGAAAATGCTAAAAAGTTTTTATCAGAAAATGATGAGCTAGTGAATGAAATAGAAGCTAAGGTTAGAGAACATTATGGTTTAATAAAAACAGAAACAACAGATAGTACAGCTGAATAAAACTTGTAAAACTTGACACTTTAATGAAAAAATTATAAAATGAAAAAACAAGAGGCTTTTTCATAATGAATAGAAAATTATACTTAATTTTCTATTCATTTCAACAAAATCTATCTTATATATAAGTTTTCAAGGGAAGACTTTGTTTAGTTTTTGCAGTATATTTATTTTAAATCCATGGTGTAAGTTATGTTTAAACAATAATTTAAAAATTAATTTGCAGTGGATTATAAATATAATTAAAGGTTAACTTTAGAAAAGGGAGGTGGAGATTATAATACTACTAGTCGTTGTAGGAACTGGTGTCGGTGTCTTAGTAGGATATATGATAAGAAAAAATATAGCAGAGAGTAAGATTGGATCTGCGGAAGAAATGTCTAAAAAAATAATTGATAAGGCTGAACAAGATGCTGAAACGATAAAGAAAGAAAAACTAATAGAAGCAAAAGAAGAGGTTCATAAATTAAGAAGTGAAGCAGAAAAAGAAAATAAAGAAAGAAGAAATGAACTTCAAAGATATGAAAAAAGATTAGTACACAAAGAAGAAAATATTGACAAAAAACTTCATTCATTAGAGATAAAAGAATCTAATTTAAATGATAAGCTAAAGTCAATATCAGAAAAGGAACTAGAAATAGAAGAAATAAAAGCAAAACAAATTGAAAAATTAGAAAGTATTTCTGGAATAACTTCTAATCAAGCCAGAGAAATTATTCTTTCAAATACAGAAAAAGAAATAAGACATGAAATGTCTATGATGATAAAAGAAATAGAAATTGCTGCAAAAGAAGAAGCAGAAAAAAAAGCAAGAGAAATAATAGGTTATGCAATACAAAAATGCTCTGCAGATCATGTTGCTGAAACTACTGTTACAGTAGTAAATCTTCCTAATGATGAAATGAAAGGTAGAATAATAGGAAGAGAAGGTAGAAATATAAGAACACTTGAGACTTTAACGGGGATAGACTTAATAATAGACGATACTCCAGAAGCTGTAATATTATCTGGATTTGATCCTATAAGAAGAGAAGTAGCAAGAATTGCTTTAGAAAAATTAATATCAGATGGAAGAATACATCCTGCAAGAATTGAAGAAATGGTAGAAAAAGGTCAAAAAGAAGTTGAAAATGCTATAAAGGAGCAAGGAGAACAAGCTACTTTTGAAACAGGAGTTCATGGACTTCATCCTGAATTAATAAGATTACTAGGAAGGCTTAAGTATAGGACAAGTTATGGACAAAATGTTCTTAAACATTCTATAGAAGTATCTAATTTAGCAGGAATAATGGCTGCTGAAATTGGTGCTGATGTAAGACTTGCTAAAAGAGCAGGCCTTCTTCATGACATAGGAAAAGCTGTTGATCATGAGATGGAAGGTACTCATGTTGAGATTGGTATGGACTTATTAAGAAGATATAAGGAATCGAAAGATGTAATTCATGCTATGTCAACTCATCATGGAGACTATGAGCCTCAAACTGTTGAAGCTGTATTAGTTACTGCAGCTGATGCTATATCTGCTGCAAGGCCAGGAGCAAGAAGAGAAACTTTAGAAGCATATATTAAAAGATTAGAAAAGTTAGAAGAAATAGCTAACTCGTATGATGGTGTAGATAAATCATACGCTATTCAAGCTGGTAGAGAAATTAGGATTATAGTAAAACCTGAAAATGTAAGTGATGAAGGAATGCATCTACTTGCTAGGGAAATGACTAAAAAAATAGAAGATGAATTAGAATATCCAGGACAAATAAAAGTAAATATAATAAGAGAAACTAGAGCAATAGAATACGCAAAATAAAGGTTCTTTGTCAAATGGTTTTGGTAAAGAGAACCACAAAATTAATTATTGGCCGTTTAAAACCGAATAGGTTTTAAACGGCTTTTAACTTTAACAAATCTTGACTTATAAGTATTCTATTCTTGAAATGAAAAAAGCTTTTATAACAAAATGGACATTTTAATACCATATGATAAAATTTTATCAATAACTAAGATTTAATTATAAAATTTAATAATAATAAATACGAGATATATCGACAAAATTTATAGAATCAAACAATTATAAGAAAATCCAAGGTGAAAAAAATTTTTATAACTAACAAAAAATAATATACACAGTAGAAAAATGAGTATATTGATTTATTTGAATGGGTTTCATAAAATGTTAATTATATTGATGTTTTTCTGAAAAAAGAAGCTTTTCTGAAAAAAATATTGTTATATTATTGACAATTAGTATATTAAGTTCTATAATTAATTTGTAAAATATAACAAAAAGAAGTTTTGGATGAAAGCATCGGGAGAGCTCTAAAAGAGCACCGAAGAAGTAAAACTTTCAGGTAATAAGACCGTTGCTGGACAAACCTCTGGAGAGACTCTACGAGCACCGAAGGAGCAAGCTCTGTTGTAAGCTTTGAAACAAAGTTTTATTTAAAATTTTGTATACTGCATATAACATGGGTGAAACTCTCAGGTAAAAGGACAGGGGAATTTGAGATACAGGAAAACGATATCATTTATTGTATTTTCTTAGTATATCAGATTTTTCCCTGCTTTTTTAATTCCAAAAATAATAAAAGCAGGAGGTAAATGTTATGGAAAAAATTAATCAAATTGCACAGTCTATTAATACTTTTGTATGGGGACCACCCCTTCTCATACTTCTTGTTGGTACAGGTATTTACTTATCCTTTAGACTTGGATTTCTTCAGGTATTTAAGCTTCCGTTAGCTCTTAAATATCTTTTTTCTGAGGACCCTGAAACAAAAGATATGCAGGCTGAAGGTGATATATCTGCTTTTGCTTCTGTTTGTACAGCTCTTTCAGCTACAATAGGTACAGGTAACATAGTTGGAGTTGCTACAGCAATAAGACTTGGAGGACCTGGAGCTCTTTTCTGGATGTGGATGGCAGCATTCTTTGGAATGGCTACAAAATATGCTGAGGCACTTCTTGCAGTTAAATATAGAGTTGTAGATGAGAATGGACAAATGTCAGGTGGACCTATGTATTATATAGAAAGAGGACTTAAGAATAAGTTTCTTGCAAAATGTTTTGCAATATTTGGAATTGGTGTTGCATTCTTTGGCATAGGGACATTTGCTCAGGTTAACTCTATAACATCTGCAGTAAACATAGCATTTAAAGTTCCAGTCGTAGTAACTGGTGTAATACTTACAATATGTGTAGCCATGGTTACTCTTGGGGGAATAAAGAGTATATCTAAGGTTTCAGAATTTATAGTTCCTTTCATGGCTGTATCATATATACTTGGTACTGTGGTAATACTTATAATGAATGCAAGTCAGCTTCCAGCTACAGTGGCTTTAATACTAAAAAGTGCATTCACTCCAACAGCTGCTGCTGGTGGATTTGCAGGATCAACAGTTGCACTTGCTTTAAAAAGTGGGGTATCAAGAGGGGTATTTTCTAATGAATCAGGACTTGGTTCTGCTCCTATAGCTGCTGCAGCTGCAAAGACAAAGTCTTGTGTAAGACAAGGGCTTGTTCAAATGACAGGTACTTTCTTTGACACTATACTAGTATGTTCAATGACAGGTATAACTTTAGTGCTTACAGGTATGTGGAACAACCCTAATGTAGAGGGGGCTGCAGCTACAACTGCTGCTTTTAGAGCAGGACTTCCAGGAATACCTATGGTAGGAGAGTTAATAGTTACAGTAGGACTTATATTCTTTGCATTTACTACAATACTTGGATGGAATTACTATGGAGAAAGATGTACAGAATATCTGTTTGGAGTTAAAGGAATAAATATATATAAATATATATTTATAGCTCTTGTTGCTATAGGACCTTTCTTAAAGCTTAATTTGATATGGACAATAGCTGATATAGTTAATGGTCTCATGGCAATACCGAACCTTATAGCTATAATAGGTTTAAGTGGAGTAATAGCTTCAGAAACTAAGAAGTATTTTGAAGATATTAAAAAAGAAGATAAAAATAAGCAAACTGTAGGGATGTAATGGTCTCGACAGAGGTTCGTCCTCCTCGTCTCCACTAATGAAATTTATGACCATACTAGAAAAATATAGTATGGTCTTATTATTTTTTGTAAATTTATAATATTTTGGAAAAATATACTCTCTAATAATATGTAAAGAGACAGTGAAAAAATGACGAAATATATGAAGACTACAAATATGAATTATTTGATTATGTAAGTTTGGTATAGCAACCACAGAATATAGGTAATTATAATAAAAAATTAAAGGGGTGAGAAGTAGTGAAAAAAATATTTTTAGCAATAGTTATCATTTTTTTAATGGGTTTTAGCCAAGTTTTTGCAGTATCTACACACATAAGCTATACGAAAAATTTTAAAAGTGTAAATAAAACTGCTAAAATTGTAGTAATTGATGTAAATAATCAAAATATAAGACCCAATATAGGAAGAGCTTATGACAAAATAGCAGCAGCACAATCATTAAAGGATATGGCTAATAAAAAGAAAACTGATAATAATAAGGTTATAGGTGCTATAAACGGAACTTACTTTAGTGCTTATGATGGTACTAATCTTCCTTATGGAACAATAATAGAAAATGGAAAGGTAGTACATATTGGTAATTATGGATCTGTAATAGGATTTACAAGTGACAACAAAATAATAATAGATAATTTAAATATAAAAATAGATGGATATATAAATGATAAAAAATCTTATTATGCTTGGGGCATTAATCATCCAAGGGAAGAAAAAGATGCAATAGTAATATATACAGAGGAATATAAAGATGCTATTTCTTCAATAGGAGGAAAAGCAGTTATAGTTGAAAATGGAACAGTTAAATATATAGCAGAAAATAAAGATAATTTATGGGTTTCTCAAAATGGCTTTATAATAGTTTTTAATCAAGATGTTTCATATTTAGTATCGAGATTTAAAGTTGGAGATAAAGTATCTTATGATTTTAAATTTGAATCAAAAAATATAGATCAAAATATAGAAAGTAATATAAATTGGAAGGATGTTAAGCTTGCACTTGGAGCTGGACCAAGCCTTATAATAAATGGAAATATAACTGCTGATGGGGCCTTAGAAGGTTTTTGGGAAAGTAAAATAAATACAAATAGAGCTCAAAGGAGCTTTATAGGATATACATTTGACAATAAACTTGTAATGGGAACTGTGTCTAATGCTAATTTAAAGGAAATGGCTCAAATATGTAAGGAATTAAATCTTAAAGGTGCTATGTGTATGGATGGTGGCGCTTCATCAGGCCTTTATTATGAAGGAAAATATATAACTTCTCCAGGAAGAAATATAAATAATGCTATTATATTTACTGAAGAAATAATAAAATAAGTTGTACATAAGAAAAGGTCGTGTGGAAAAATATACCTATAAGATAATACAGGAAATTTTATAGGCAAAAAGTACTATTTCCACATTATATAATAAAAAAGTTAGTAATTATGGTATAATATTGAATTAGTGGCATATTAAAGGGTATTCTGGGGTGAGTTATGGAATTTGTAGCATTAGAAAGTAAAATTAATACACTTAGAGAGAGGTTAAATTCTCTATTAAATTATCAAGATAATATATTAGTAACTGAAGAAGTATTAAAGGTTAGCCAGGAGTTAGACATTTGTATTGTAGAATATACAAAACTTAAAAATAATATTCAGGATTAAATATATCCATGGCAGTTAGCTGTGGATTTTTTATGAATATATAGTTGCAAAGGCAACTAAAATGAGATATACTATCTATTGTAAAAAAGTTGCAAGTACAACTAAAATAGAGGTGATATATAATGAATGAAAAAGATAAATCTATAGTTAAACAAATATCTGTTTTGAGTAGAAAAAGTAAATCATATGTGAAATATAAACTTGGAAGTTGTGAAATGAGTCCGGCACAACATTTGATATTACGTTCATTATATAAAAAAGATGGTGTAAGTCAAGAAGAATTAAGTAAAAAGCTTGAATTTGATAAAGGAACTATTGCAAGAGCAATAAAAAAACTGGAAGCTGAAGGATATTTAATAAGAAAAGTTGATGAAAAAGATAAAAGAGCATATAAAGTTTATTTAACAACTAAATCTGAAGAAATAAAAAGAATAATTGATAAAGCATTTTATGATTTTAATGAGATTATTTCTAGAGGATTTACTCAAGAGGAAATGAATTTATTCAATGAATTTTTAAATAGAGCTATTATTAATATAAGTGAATACAAAAATAACTGTTGTTCAAAGCATAATGAAATATAAATAGGAGGTATTTTAATGGAAAAGCAAAAAAGATTGGGAACTGAAGATGTTGGTAAGTTACTTATACAATTTTCATTTCCTGCAATCATAGGTATGTTAATAAATGTACTATATAATATAGTAGATAGAATATTTATAGGTAAAGGTGTTGGAGCTATTGCTATATCAGGAGTAGGTCTTACTCTTCCTTTTATGACTATAATTATGGCATTTGGTATGCTTGCAGGTATAGGTGGGGCAGCTCTTATATCTATTAGACTTGGTGAAGGAAAACATAGTGAAGCAGAAAAAATACTTGGAAATACTTTTGTTTTACTAAGTTTAATTTCAATTTCTGTAACAATAGTAGGACTCACTTTTTTAGATCCACTTCTTAAAGCCTTTGGAGCTAGTGATATTACTTATACTTATGCAAAAGAATATATTACAATAATACTTGCCGGTGCTATTTTAAATGCACTAGGATTTGGTCTTAATAATGCAATTCGTTCAGATGGAAGTCCTAAAACAGCTATGATTACAAATTTAATTGGAGCAATAACAAACATAATATTAGATTATGTATTTATAATGAGATTGAATATGGGAATAAAAGGTGCAGCTTTAGCTACTGTTATAGGTCAAAGCTTTAATACAATATGGGTATTAAGGTATTTCATACTAAGCAAAAAAAGCTCTCTTAAGCTTAGAATTAATAATTTAAAACTAGATTTTAATATAGTAAAGTCTATATTTGCAATAGGTATGTCTCCCTTTGCAATACAGTTAGCTTCTAGTGTAGTTAATGTTTTAGCAAACAATACTTTAAAAGCTAATGGTGGAGATTATGCAATAGGAGCAATGAGCATATTAATAAGTATTGCCATGATATTCTTAATGCCTGTTTTTGGAATAACTCAAGGAGCACAACCTATAATAGGATATAATTACGGGGCTTTAAAAATTGATAGAGTTAAGAAGTCTTTAATATTAGCTATAAGCGCTGCTTCCACATTATGTATATTAGGATTTATATCTATAGAATTTTTCCCAAAGTTTATGGTATCTATATTTAGTAAAGATGAAAACATATTAAAAATAGGAAGCCATGGCTTAAAAATATTTTTATGTATGGTTCCTATAATAGGATTTCAAATAGTAACATCAAATTTCTTTCAAGCAATTGGTAAAGCTAAAATTTCCATGCTTCTAAGTCTTTCAAGACAAGTTTTAATACTAATTCCACTGCTTCTAATTTTACCTAAGTTTTTCGGTTTAAATGGAGTATGGATAGCATATCCAATATCAGATGGGTTATCATCTTTGTTAACATTAATATTCTTAATTAAAGAATGGAAAATAATGAGCAAACAAAAAGTTGACAGTGAAGAAATTGATAATATAAATGTTGATGAATTAGCTAAAGTTTAATAAAATTATTGATAAAAACAACATAAGATAAAGTTGTTTTTATCAATAAAAGTTTGAAAATAAGGAATGAGAAATAATAAGCTATAGATAAAAAAGCTATCAAATTATATTGATATATTTTTAAATATTTTCTAAGAAAGGGAGTCTTAAAATGACAAAAAACAAAATGGAAAAATTAACACCATTAGTAGAAACTAAATTCATAAGTCTTTATGATGCTACATATAAAAATAAGAATGACGAAGAAAGGCATTGGATGATTGTCTCAAGAAAAGACTATAAAACATTAAATGACATATATTTTAATAATGAAAAGGAAAAAATTGATGCAGTTGTAATTGCCTCATTACATAAAGAAAGTAAGAAGCTAGTTCTAATAAAGCAATTTAGAATGCCAATTAACGATTATATATATGAGTTACCAGCAGGACTTGTGGATCCTAATGAAGATATGAAAACTACATTAAAAAGAGAGTTAAAAGAAGAAACAGGACTTGATCTTTTAGAAATAAATGAAGTAAATAGTAAAAATCAGGTATATCTTTCACCTGGAATGACAGATGAATCTGTAGCTTTTGTGTATTGTACTTGTGAAGGTAATGTTACAGATGAATATTTAGAAGATGATGAAGATATTGAACCTGTTTTAGTATCACAAGATGAAGCTAAAAGAATTTTACAAAGTAATGCTAAGATAGATATAAAGGCTTTTATTATGTTACAAAACTTTGTAAATTTAGGAGAAAATATGTTCGTATAAAAATAACAAATATTTGAATTTTTATCTAAGAAATTTAGAACTTATCTCTAATTAGAGGTAAGTTCTTTTTGTAAATCAAAAAATAAAATTCAAAATGATATTGACGGTGTTTATTAAATATGATTAAATAATATTACCCCCCTGTAGGGGGAGGGGGTGATATGAAAGGTGGTTACTATATTGAATAATCAGCATAAAAAAGCAATACAGGCATTAAAAACATCAAAAGGACAGATAGAAGGTATTATTAAGATGATAGAAGAAGGTAGATATTGTGTTGATATATCAAACCAAATAATAGCTGCACAATCACTACTTAAAAAAGCAAACATGATTATTTTAAAACAACATTTAAACAGCTGTGTTAAAGAAGCGTTTAAAAATGATAAAGGAGAAGAAAAAATAGAAGAAGTTATGAAGGTACTAGAAAAAATTACTGGAAAGTAGGTGAAAATATGAATGAGAAAAATCTTAAGATAGAAAGAACAAATAAAACATTTACTGTAGATGGAATGACATGAGCTGCATGTGCTAAAACTGTTGAGAAGGCGGTAAATAAATTAGATGGAGTGTATGAAGCAAGTGTAAATGCATCTACAGAAAAATTAAATATTGTGTATAATCCATCTACAGTAGATACTAGTAAAATTATAGAGGCAGTAGAAAAAGCAGGTTATGGAATAAGAAACGAAGGAAAGACAAAAATTTTTAAAATAGAGGGGATGACATGCGCTGCATGTGCAAGAGCAGTAGAAAGAGCTACTAAAAAATTAGATGGAGTAACTGAATCAAGTGTAAACCTTGCTAGTGAAAAATTAACTATTACTTTTGATTCATCTAAAGTTAGATTAGGAGAGATCAAAAGAGCAATAGAAAAAGCTGGATTTAAAACGGTAGAAGAGGAAGTAAGGATAGATGAAGATAAAGAAAGAAAGGAAAGGGAAATAAAAACTATTTGGAAAAGATTTATTATATCTTTAATATTTATTCTACCAGCTATGACTATATCCATGGGACCTATGATAGGGCTAATTCTTCCTGGATTTTTGAATCCAGATATTAATCCACTTAATTTTGCCCTAGCTCAGCTTATATTAATAACACCAGTACTGGTTGCAGGAAATAAGTTCTTTAGTATAGGATTTAAATCATTATTTAAAGGGAGTCCTAATATGGATTCACTAATAGCAATAGGAAGTACAGCTGCATATTTATATGGAGTATTTGCAGTATATCAAATCTTTAAAGGAAATTTACATTATGTCCATCAGTTATATTTTGAATCAGCAGGTGGAATTCTTACATTTATAACTTTAGGTAAATATTTAGAAGCTGTTTCAAAAGGAAAAACATCTGATGCTATTAAAAAACTTATGGGTCTTCAACCTAAAACTGCAATAATAGTTAAAGATGGAAAAGAAGAAGTAATTTCTATTGATGAAGTTGAAGTTGGAGATATTTTAATAGTTAAACCAGGAGAAAAGATTCCAGTTGATGGAGAGGTTATAGAAGGTATAACTTCTGTTGACGAATCAATGTTAACAGGAGAGAGTATACCAGTTGAAAAGGTTCAGGGAAGTAAAGTAGTTGGTGCAAGTATAAACAGAAATGGAACTATAAAATACAGAGCAACTAAAGTAGGGAAAGATACAGCTTTGGCTCAAATAATTAAGCTTGTTGAAGATGCTCAAGGATCTAAAGCACCTATAGCAAAGCTTGCAGATGTTATTTCAGGATATTTTGTACCAATAGTTATATCGCTTGCAGTGATTTCTTCAATTTTATGGTTTGTTTCAGGTGAATCAGCTGCATTTTCACTGACAATATTTATATCAGTACTTGTTATAGCGTGTCCTTGTGCATTAGGGCTTGCAACTCCAACAGCAATAATGGTTGGTACAGGTAAAGGAGCTGAATATGGAGTTTTAATAAAATCAGGTGAAGCATTAGAGACTTCTCATAAGATAGAGACTATAGTTTTTGATAAAACAGGTACTATAACAGAAGGTAAGCCGAAAGTAACAGATATTATTACTACTAATAATATTAAAGAAAATTATATTTTACAAATTGCAGCTTCTGCAGAAAAAGGGTCAGAACATCCTCTTGGTGATGCAATTGTAAGAAAAGCTGAGGAGAAAGGCTTGACACTTACAAATCTTGAATATTTTAATGCTATTCCAGGTCATGGAATAGAAGTGAAAATAGAAGAAAAAGAAGTTTTACTTGGAAATAAAAAATTAATGAATGATAGACATGTGGATTTAAAAAATCTTGAAGATATTTCGAATAAGTTAGCTGGTGAAGGAAAAACTCCAATGTTTGTATCTATAAATAATAGTATAGCTGGAATAATAGCTGTTGCTGATACAGTTAAAGAAAATAGTAAAAAAGCTATTGAAAAATTACATGAAATGGGAATTGAAGTTGCAATGATAACAGGTGATAATAAAAGAACAGCTAATGCAATAGCTAAACAAGTAGGTATTGATGTAGTACTTGCAGAGGTTCTTCCAGAAGATAAAGCAAATGAAGTTAAGAAACTTCAGGAAAAAGGCAAGAGGGTAGCTATGGTTGGAGATGGAATAAACGATGCTCCGGCACTTGCTCAGGCAGATATAGGAATAGCTATAGGATCAGGTACTGATGTTGCTATGGAATCAGCAGATGTTGTTCTTATGAAAAGTGACTTACTAGATGTACCAACAGCAATTCAATTAAGTAAAAGTACTGTTAAAAATATAAAGCAGAATTTATTCTGGGCATTTGCATACAATATAGTTGGAATACCTGTTGCCATGGGAATACTTTATATATTTAAAGGACCACTTTTAAATCCGATGATTGCAGCAGGAGCTATGAGTCTAAGTTCTGTTTCAGTGCTTACCAATGCTTTAAGACTTAGAAATTTTAAGCCTATAAGATAACTTATAGTTTGAAGTATAATAAAATGAAAGGAGAAATAAATTATGGAAAAGAAAATATTTATTGAAGGAATGTCATGTGGCAATTGTGTTAAACACGTGAAAGAAGCACTTAAAGAAATTGATGGAGTTAAAGAAGTTGAGGTTAATTTAGAAAATAAGTATGCAAAGATTACTATTGATAAAGAAGTATCTAATGATACTATAAAAGAAATAATTTATGATGCTGGGTATGATGTTAAAAATATAGAAGAATAGTTTTAGGATTTACCCATTTTAGGTAAAAAGTCAATTATAGTTCTTAAAAACAAAAAATTTTTTTATAATAATTCAGAGTGTACAGCCACGAAATTGTGGCTGTTTTTTAATTTAAATTAATTGATAGAGGTAACTATCAGGTTATATTTAAAAAATGTATTCAATATAATTTACTATAAGCTTGTAGCATTATGTTGGGAAGATTTTAGGAAGTAATACACCTTTAAGAGTAATTTATAAAATTGTAGAGCAAAAGAGATGAAGATGAATTAACTTATTTAGAAAATTTACTAAATAATTATGTGAAAAGCCATGGCTAAAATGTGATCCATGCCATGATATATATAGTGGCGAAAGAAAGGAGAATTAATATGAAACCCATTATTGGGATAACAACATTTTGGGAAAATAAACCTAGAAAACTATATGACTCAGTGAGTCATAATTATATAAAGTCTGTTTATTTAGCTGGAGGAATTCCTATTTTAATTCCATTAGTTGAAGATGAAAATACAGTAAATAGTTATTTAAATTTAGTAGATGGTTTGATACTTACTGGTGGAGAAGATGTATGGCCCTTATTATATGGAGAAAATCCTAATGATAAGATTCAATTGATATGCGAGGAGAGAGATAAATTTGAGATAAAGCTCTTTTTAAAAGCTCTTAAATTAAACATGCCAGTATTAGGAATTTGTAGAGGGCTACAAGTAATGAATGTTGCACTAGAAGGTACATTATATCAAGATATAAATTCACAAATAGAAAATTCTTTGGGACATTATCCCAAGGATACACCAGTGAACAGCCTTTACCACGAGGTACAAATAGACAAGGAAAGTAAGATTTTTGATATATTTAATGAAGAAAAAATAAGAGTAAATTCTTTTCATCATCAGTCTATTAAAAAGCTTGGAAATAGTTTAAAGGAAGCTGCTTGGTCAGTAGATGGAGTTATTGAAGCAGTAGAACATATAAACAAAGATTTTGCAGTAGGTGTTCAATGGCACCCAGAAGATTTGACGATTAAGTATCCAGCTTTTTTAAAGTTATTTAAGGCTTTAGTTAAAGAATGTAAAAGTTAAGCTTATATTATGTTATAGGAGATTAGAATTTAAAACTCCCATCAACGGTGCTAATTGATGGGAGTTTTAATAATTATATGAAATTGTAAGGGAAGGGAGAAGAACTCCCTTAGGAATTAAATTTTGGATGAACTATATTAAATTGTCTTATCAAAATTATTGGCAATTTTTATATAGAATATACACTAAAATATATAAAAATATTGTTATTTTATGAATCAATTGATTGTGATATAAAAAATTGAATAAATTATAAGAAGGATGATTAATATGAAGAGAATTGATGAAAGAGATATAATGTTTGTTAGAATGAAGCTTCAAAAGAGTATGAAGAAAAATATGGCATAAAATCATAATAATTTAGAAAAAAATCCTTTCTTTTTATCTTTTTCTTTTGTTACAGCTATATAATCAATTATATTTTGATTTTGGAATTGTATTTGTTCTTTAATTTTAATAAATTGATTTTCAAACTGTTTTTCAAACTTATCTTCAAGTTTTTTGATTTTATAGTCTAGTTGTTGCTTTAGTGCTATTTCAAAATCTTGCCTTAGCTGTTCTTCTCTTTGGATAATAATAGTTTTAAAAGTTTCAGCCATGGCATTTGCAGCTTCTTTCAATTCTTTAGTATGCTCATTTATAAGGGTTTCTACCTGTTTTAATATTATATCATTTAAATTTTTTTCAGTAATTCTATAATTTTTTTCAACATCTATATTTTTATCTTTTTCTTCTTGTACTTTTAATGTCTTACTTAATACTTTATTTATTATATTAGTATTAGCACCTTCATCTTTAAGCTCTTTTATATTTTTAAGTATTTCTATATGTTCATTTGCATAATACCTGTGACCGACAAGGTCTCTAGGTATTTTAAGAAAATCAAAATCCTTTTCCCATCTTTTAAGAGTAGTTTCTTTAATATCCAAAATTTCTGATACTTGTGTTATATTATATATGTCCATTTTAAGCCTCCTTAGTTGAATATATAGCATTATTGTAATGGTGTTAAATATTTAATTAAATATAATGTATATAAATTCTATAAGAATAAATATAATCCTTTTTTAATTTTTAGATGTTCTAATGAAGGAATTGGTATATCGTCTCTATAATATATTATAAATGAGATTATAGAATATAACTAAAGACTGAAAGGGGGAATACATTTGATTTCTATAGAAGAATATAAAGAATTTTTTGGAAATATAACTCCAGAAAAAAATGATTATGAAAATAAATTTAATAGAGAGCAGGCTTTAATAAATTTTGATAAAAACTTATTATTTTTTATAAAGGTTTGTAAAAAAATCTCATATTATCCTGATGATTTAGAAGTTATACTTAAGTACTACCCTAAAGAAAATAATAAGCATTTTTGGAACTTTCTTAAAATTATCGTATTAGATAATAGAATTTCTCAAGATCCAGATATATTTAAGGGATTGTTATTAATATTAGAAAACCTTATGGAGGTGGCTAATAAAGAACAGGTGCTAGGGTTGTTAAGAACAATTTCACAAAAACAAAACATTAAGAAACTTTGTGATAAAAATACAAAATTATTTTTAGAATTTTTTATAAAAATATTTGACAAACTTTTGCATTCAACAGAAGTTTGTGTGTAGCTACTTAATTTAAAATGTATAATAAAGGAGAGATAAAATTGTTATACAGAAAATTTGGTAAAACTAATGAAGAAGTATCTATATTAGGGTTTGGTTGTATGAGATTTCCTGTAATTGATGGAAAGGATAATCAAATTAATGAAGAAGAGGCGATTAAGCAAATAAGATACTCAATTGATAATGGTATTAATTATATTGATACTGCATATCCATATCATGGAGGAATGAGTGAAATAGTTACAGGAAAAGCTTTAAAGGATGGCTATAGAGAGAAAGTTTATTTGGCAACAAAACTTCCATCTTGGCTTATAAATAGTAGAGAAGATATGGATAAATATTTAAATGAACAGCTTGAAAAGCTTCAGGTAGATTATATAGATTTTTATTTAGTACATGCATTAAACAAAAACTTTTGGGAAAATTTAAAAAAACATAAAATTTTTGATTTCTTAAATTCAGCAATAGAAGATGGAAGAATAAAGTATGCAGGATTTTCTTTTCATGATGAACTTCCATTATTTAAGGAAATTGTAGATTCTTATGATTGGAGCTTTTGTCAAATTCAATATAATTTCATGGATGAAAACTATCAAGCAGGTAAAGAAGGCTTAAAATACGCAGCAGATAAAGGACTTGGAATTGTAATAATGGAGCCTTTAAGAGGGGGAAGCTTAGCAAAAAAAGTTCCAGAGGATATTCAAGCTGTATGGGATAAATCTAATATAAAAAGAAGTCCAGCACAGTGGGGATTCAGATTTTTATGGAATCATACAGAAATAACTACAGTATTAAGTGGTATGAATGATATGGAACATATTAAAGAAAACATAGAAAGTGCTAAAGGTGCATATCCAAATTCGTTAACTGATAAGGAAATAAGTTTAATAGAAGAAGTAAAAAATATATATCAAAAGAGAATGGTAGTTAACTGTACAAATTGTAGATATTGCATGCCATGTCCAGCTGAAGTAGATATTCCACAGAATTTCATGCAATTAAATAATGCATCAATGTACAATGATATACCTAGTGCAAAATTTCATTATAATAACTTTGTAAAAGGTAAAAATAAAGGAGCATCAAACTGTATAGAGTGCGGCAAATGTGAAGAGGCTTGCCCTCAAAATATTGAAATAAGAAAAATGCTTAAAGAAGTTGTAAAGATATTTGAAAAATAATTTAAAGATAAAAATTAAAATAGCCAAAACCTTAGAGTTTTGGCTATTTTGATTCTTATCTTCTTTTTTTTTGAATAATCTTTTCAACAGGAACAATTTTTTTGTTGATAATTGTAATTGGTTTTACAGATATATTCAGATATTTCATCATTTTATACATAATAAACTTTTCTCTATCTCTTATAATATTAATTGTAACCCCTTTTTTATTCATTCTTCCAGTACGACCTGCACGATGTAAATAATCAGTTTTGTTTAAAGGTAGATCCATATTGAAAATATGGGTAACATCTTGAAAATCCATACCTCTTGTAAATAAATCTGTTGTTACTAAAATTTTTAATTTCCCCTTCTTAAAAGAAGCAAGCAAATGCTGGCGATCTTGATTTTTACTTCTTGTTTGAATTCCTCCAACAGAAAATCCTAATTTATGTAAGCTTTTTACAAATCTATCTACATTCTCATTTTTATTGATAAATACTAATGATTTTTTAGGCTTTATAGTTTTTAAAAGTTCTACCAATGTATCTGTTTTTTTAGGTGATTTACTAATAATATATTGATGTTCAATTCCTGATGGAATAGGCTTTGTATTATCTAGATTTACAAAAGTAGGAGCCTTCATAAGTTTGTTTAAAATTTTCTCAGCTTCTTTTGAAATCGTTGCAGAAAAACTTAACAATTGTCTTTCTTTAAGTGTAGTTTTTATAATAGCCTGTACTTTTTCTCCAAGTCCCTGATCAAGAATTTGATCTACCTCATCTAAAGCAACTATTTTTATCTTATGCATTTTAATTTTTTTTAGTCCAATAATATGCAATAACCTTCCAGGAGTAGCAATGACTAAATGAGGCTTTTGCTTTAGTTTATCTAATTGCTTATTTAAATCCATACCTTCAACAATTGCCTGAATTCGAATATCTGTATTTAACAAAATTCCTTCTGCTTCACGCTGAATTTGAAGTCCTAGTTCTCTACTAGGGGCTAATACAAGCATTTGTAAGTCTCTTTTTTTAGGATCAATTTTTTCAATCATAGGAAGTAAGTAGGCTAGAGTCTTTCCTGTACCAGTTCTTGCCTTTCCTATCACATCTTTTCCATCTAAAATCAAAGGGATAGTTTTATCTTGAACTTCTGAAGGTTTTGTAATATTTGCATTTGCAAGATTGTTTATTATAAATTCTTTCAGATTATAATCTTTAAATGTTATTCCCACAGTTAATTCTCCTTTTCTATTTTATAATTTATTTTACCCTAAAAACTTTATAACATATCTTAAATCTTTTCAAGTATTCTTTTGATTTAATACTATAATAAGATACTAGAGTAAAACTAGAAATGAATAAGGCAATAAAATACGGAGCAGCTTTTTGCTTTTTTCGACAAATATGGTATTATGTATATTGCTATAAAAATAAGATGAGGTAGAAATAATGACTAAAAAAAGCAGAACTAAAAACAGTAGAAGAAATAGTAAAAAGCAATATTATTTTCAAAAAATAATATCTAAGCTTTCAGTAACCTTATATCTAAGTATATATTCTATTTATTATTTTGATGTAAATATATTAAAAAGATACTTGAATTTAAGTGATGAAATCTTAAGGGCTTTGAGTGTATTAATAGCATATATATTAAGTGGATATATAATTAATAAAGATGTAAAGAATTATAAAATCATAAAGCTAACATATATAATTAATTTTATAGTCTTTATAATTGTATTATTAATATAAATAGTTTAAAAATTTGAAACTATTTATATTATACAGGATTTAGATAAAAAATTGAGTAAACGATAAGTTATTTAAAGAAAATATTATAAGCAGTCCAGATTATTGGATTAATAATAAAGAGTATAAAGCTGAATATGTTAGAGTGCTTATAAAAAAATTGCAGATAAATTAGGGTAGTTCATTTACCCTAATTTATTATAAAACTTTATAATAAAAGTAATAAAGTAGCTTTCTACTCCAACTACTATATTTCCAAAACTATCTCGTATAATATTAATGTCTATTTCTCCAACTATAGCATTATATGAATCTATAATAACATTACCATCTATACTTCCTACTTTCATAGTTATTTACTCTCACCTTTTTTTTCAAATGGTTTAGTGGAGCCAATTGTATGGCGCTTTAAGTCATTTGGAAAAGTTACTTCATTACCTATTTCTAAATCCATTTGATGAAAATTCTTTATTCCTTGAGAATCAAGTATTTTGCGAGTTTTTTTATTCTTAATCATAAATATATCCTCCCTCTATATACTTTTATTTTCTCTTAAATACTCTCTATTTCTTACAATTTCATAAATTGATAGATATATTTTTTGGATATAACTTCAACATATTCAATTTTATGGATATAGAAATGTATAACCCCAGAAAATCAGTGTTTTTACCAAAATATTACTGGAATTAATCCACTAATTTCATGGCGACGTACCCTCCCATGTCTCACAGGATCAATGTCCCTAAATTCCTTCGTTCAGTCTATCCATGATGTGGTATCAGCTATGCTCCTTTGCGGGGTCAA
>NZ_FRAE01000045.1 GCF_900142235.1 Tepidibacter formicigenes DSM 15518
CCCTTTGGGATAGAAACAGACGAGAAGACTTACAGATATCAATGTTTGGAGTGTAGATTTGAAGAAGATGTACCTAGGTTTATTATTGATGAATTTATTGAAGATGACTTTTTTGCTTCTGGTTGTGATATTGAGAATTTTGAAGTAAAAATGCCTATACTTATATGTCCAAAATGTAATGGTGAATTAGTTTCAAAAAATACAGATGAGTAGCTCTGCTACTCATCTGAGAGTATCACGAAGTGATATTTTGTTCTAATGAATATTAGTAATTTGAAAGAAGGGATAACCTTGAAAATAGATGTTTTAGTAGCTGAAATTGGAAGTACAACTACTGTTGTAAATGCTTTTAATGATATAAATACATCTAATCCTAAATTCATAGGACAAGGGCAAGCACCAACATCAGTTCTTGAAGGAGATGTAAGGATAGGTCTAAATGGATCAATAGATAATTTGGCTAAAAATTTAGGTGAAGATAAAGTTGAATATGAAGAAATGCTTGCAACTTCAAGTGCTGCAGGTGGGCTTAAAATGACAGTTCACGGCCTTGTATATGATATGACTGCTAGAGCAGCAAAAGAGGCAGCTCTTGGAGCAGGAGCTATTATTCATAAAGTAACAGCAGGAAGATTAAGAAGAACAGATATTAAAGCTATTAAACAAATAAGACCAAATATAATACTGATAGCAGGTGGAGTAGATTACGGAGAAAGAGATACAGCACTTTTTAATGCAGAACTTATTGCAAATATGAATCTTAATATTCCTATCATTTATGCTGGGAATGTAGAAAATCAAGAAGAAATAAAGCTAATATTTGAGGATATTAATAGCAAATTATATATAGTGGATAATGTATATCCCAAAATAGATATGTTAAATGTAGAGCCTACAAGAAAAGTAATACAGGATGCTTTTGAAGATCATATAATACATGCACCTGGAATGGAACATGTAAGAGATATTGTGAATGGACCTATTATTCCAACTCCAGGATCAGTAATGGAATGTACAAAATTATTATATGAAGAATTAGGTGACTTAATAGTACTTGATGTAGGGGGAGCAACTACTGATCTTCATTCTGTTACAGTTGGAAGTGAAAAAATAAATAGAATACTTATAAGTCCTGAACCTTTATCTAAAAGAACTGTAGAAGGAGACTTGGGAGTATATGTAAATATGAAAAATATTGTTGATTTAATAGGGAAAGATAATTTAGCGAAAGAACTTGCCATGGATATAGACTATTTAATGGAAAATCATCTTCCTATTCCAAAAACAAATGATCAAATAAAATTCGTTGAAAGGCTTACCAAGGAAGCAGTATTGAAAGCTATTGAAAGACATGCAGGAAGAATAAGAAGTTTATATGGAGCTGGTGGTAAAACATCAATAGCAGAAGGTAAAGATCTTACGGAAGTTAAATACATAATAGGTACTGGAGGCGCATTAACTAGGCTTCCAAATAGAATAGATATTATGAAATCAATAGCAAAATCAAATACAACTCAAACATTATTATTTCCAACAGAAGAAGCAAAAATACTTATTGATAATGATTATATTATGGCATCGCTTGGAGTATTATCAAAAAAATATCCACAGGTAGCACTTATGCTTATGAAAAAAAGTTTAGGCATACAGGAGGGATATACATGTATCCAAGGTTAGAAGTAAGTTTAAATAAATTAAAACATAATGCTAATATACTATCTAAGAAATGTAAGGAAAAGGGAATAGAGACTGCTGTTGTTACTAAAGTATATTGTGCATTTCCAGAGGTTGTAAAACCTTTAGAAGATAGTGGAATAAAGTATATAGCTGATTCTAGAATTAAAAATTTAAAAAAATTACAAGATGTAAATATACCAAAAATATTAATTAGAATACCAATGCTTACAGAAGTATCTGAAGTAGTAAAGTATGCTGATATAAGTTTAAATTCAGAATTTGAAGTAGTAAAAAAATTAGATGAAGAATCTAAAAAGCTAAATAAAAAGCACAAAGTGGCTTTAATGGTAGATTTGGGAGATTTAAGAGAAGGATATTTTAAAGAAGAAGAATTACTTGAAGTTGTAGAAAAGGTTTTAAAGCTAGAAAATATAGAACTTATAGGGCTTGGAACTAATCTGACTTGCTATGGAGCTGTAATACCTTCTAAGGAAAATTTAAGTAAATTATGTTCTTTGGCTGAGAAAATAGAAGATAAATTCAATATAAACTTAAGTTTTGTATCAGGAGGAAATTCTAGTTCGCTTCATTTATTAGATAAAGATGAAATGCCAAAAGGAATTACTAATTTAAGATTAGGGGAAGCTATAGCACTTGGTAGAGAAACTGCTTATGGAGAAGTTATAAAAGGAACATATCAAGATACATTTAAATTAGTATGTGAAATAGTAGAATTAAAGGAAAAACCATCTATACCAATAGGTGAAATTGGAGTAGATGCTTTTGGAAATAAACCATACTATGAAGATAGAGGAATAAGAAAAAGAGCAATAGTAGGGATAGGAAAGCAGGATATAAATGTAGATGGGATAATACCAATAGATACAAAAATTGATATTTTAGGAGCAAGTTCAGATCATCTAATATTAGATGTTACTGATAGTGACAAAGAATATAAAGTAGGAGATAAAATAGAGTTTAATCTTGAGTATGGAGGATTAATGGCTTGTACTACAAGTGAATATGTTGCTAAAGTATTTAAATATGAAGATGAAAAAGAATTAGCTCATAATGTATAAATTTATGATAGTCAACCTAAATATAGGTTGGCTATTTTGTTTTTGACCATAAATTGTTATAATTCAAATATGTAGAAAATATATAGTAAAAAGGAATGATTAATAATGAATATGAGGGGGATATAAAATGATATTTGAAACTTTAAATACCTATGTAGATTTTGTTGAAGATATAGATTTTAAAGATATATTAGATATATACAATTCAAATAAAGAGTTTTTAAAAGCTCATATGGATAAAGAAAAAGTTGATATTAAATGGTTAGAATTTGAAATTAATGAAATGAAAAAAATAGGGTTTTATTCATGTAAAATTAAAGATAAAAATACTTTGGAAACTGTAGGCTTATTGGATTTTGGAATGAAAGAAGAATGTTATTTATCACTTCTTATGATACATAATGAATATAAAAATAAAGGATATGGAAAAGAAGTTTATAAAGGATTGGAAGAATATTTAAATGATAAAGTAAGTTCTATAAGAATAGATGTTGTAACAGATTATAACAAAGATGTACTTAAATTTTGGAAATTAAATGGGTTTGAAGTAAAAGATGAAATTAAACTTAATTGGGCGGGAAAAGATTTACCAGCTGTACTAATGAAGAAGTATTTAATATTATAACTATTAAATTGGAGATGATAGTGTGATATATCTTTTAAAAAATTTAATAAATAATTCAGGGTATGTTATTTTGATTGCTTTTTTGATTTCTAAAATAAAAAGTTTTAAAAAGATAGTACAAAAAGATGAATTTCAACTTAGAGATTTAATAATACTGTCTTTAATATTTGGAGCTTTTGGAATTTTAGGAACATATATAGGTACTGATGTTAGAGGAGCTATAGCAAACACTAGAATAATAGGTGTTATGGCAGGGGGGATACTTTGTGGTCCATTAGTAGGTATACTTTCTGGAATAATAGCTGGACTTCATAGATATTTAATTGATATAGGTGGAATAACATCTCTTCCTTGTCTTATAAGTACAATAACAGGTGGGTATATTTCGGGTATAATATATAAAAGAGCATCTAAGAAAAATAAATGGATATATGGAATCTTAGGTGGAATATTAGTTGAAAATTTAACAATGATATTAATACTTTTAATATCAAAACCATTTGAATTAGCTATTTTAATAGTCAAGGATATATACATACCAATGACTTTAGTAAATGGAATAGGAATAGGTATAGTAATTTTAATTACTGAAAGTATTTTTGAAGAAAAGGAAGAAATAGCAGGAAGACAAGCTAAGCTTGCTCTTGAAATAGCTAATAAAACTCTTCCTTATTTTAGAGATGTAAATAATGATTCTTTAAAAAAAGTTTGTGAAGTTATCAAAGATTCAGTAGGATCAGATGCTGTATCTATAACAGATAGAAACTATATACTAGCTCATGTTGGACTTGGAGAAGATCATCATGTAGAAGGAGAAAGGGTTTTAACTGAATCTACAGAAAAAGTAATAAGTAGTGGTGATATTTTGATTTTAAAATCTTCAAAAGATATAAATTGTCCTAATCCTAAGTGTCCTTTAAAATCTGCAATAATCGCACCTTTAAAAGATAGAGAGGGCATAGTAGGTGCTTTAAAAATTTATTATGGAAAAGAAGATTCAGTAACATTTAGAGATGAAACTTTGGCAATAGGTCTTTCTCATATAATATCTACTCAACTTGAAATAGGAAAATTAGAGAGGATAAGAGAAATGGCTAATAAAGCTGAAATAAAAGCTCTTCAAGCTCAAATAAATCCTCATTTTTTATTTAACGCATTAAATACAATAGTATCATTTGTTAGGATAAATCCCAATAAAGCAAGAGAACTTATTATAAATCTTTCGACTTACTTAAGACATAATCTAGAAATTGGGGAGGAATTTATAGATATAAATAAAGAGCTCGATCAAGTCAAAGCTTATATTGAAATAGAAAAAGCTAGATTTGGAGATAAATTAAACGTTATTTACGATATACAAGAAGATATAAATATAAAAATACCTAATTTGATAATACAACCTTTAGTAGAAAATTCAATAAAGCATGGTATATTAAAAGGAGAAGGAAAAGGAACTGTAAAAATAAAAATAATAAAGATAGAAAATAATAAAGTGAAAATATCTATAGAAGATGATGGAATAGGTATAAGTCAGGATATAATAAGAAATATTTATAAGGGAAATATTCGTGAAAATAAAATAGGGCTTTCTAATGTTCATAATAGACTTAAGCTTATATATGGAAAAGGCGTTAATATAGAAAGATTAGACAAGGGAACTAAAATTAGCTTTATAGTGAGTTAGGAGTGTTAAAGATGAATTGTATAATAGTAGATGATGAATCTCCTTCTAGAGAAGAACTCAAATATTTTATAAATAGTTTTAGTAGTATAAATATATTGAATGAATTTGATAATGGAGTAGACGTTTTAAAATATATAGAAGAAAATAATGTAGATATTATATTCTTAGATATAAATATGCCTAATTTAGATGGTGTATCTCTTGGGAAAATAATAAGTAAATTTGAAAACAAACCTAAAATAGTTTTTATAACAGCATATAAAGAGCATGCTATAGAAGCTTTTGAAATAGAAGCTTTTGACTATATTTTAAAACCATATTCAGAAGATAGAATAGTAACTACATTAAAAAAACTTGAAAAACTTGAGTTTAATGATGAGAAAAAGTGTAGATGTGATAGAATAACACTGTGGAAAGGTGAGAAAATGATAGTAATAAATATAGAAGATATTTATTACTGCATGGCAAATGAAAGAGAAACTCTGGTTTATACTAAGGAAGAAGAATATATTGTAAATATGAGTATTTCTGAATTTTTCAATAAGCTTCCAAAAGAGAATTTTTTTAGAAGTCATAGGTCGTATATTTTAAATATGAATAAAATAAAAGAAATAATACCTTGGTTCAATAACACTTATAATATAAAACTTGAAGATTTAGATATTGAAATTCCTGTAAGCAGAAAAAATATAAAAGAATTTAAGCACATAATGGGTATATAAATGCACTTTATGTGCTTTTTTTTGCATTTCATGTTAAACATATTTTTTTGTCAAAGTTATAAATTATAATTAAATTAAGATAAAAATTATAAATGAAGGAGGCAACTCTATGATAACGTTTTTTTCAGCAATAATAATTTTAATATTAGGATATTTTATATATGGTAAATTTGTTGAAAATGTATTTGGTATTGATGATTCTAAGGTAACACCAGCAGTTGAAATGGAAGATGGTGTTGACTATATACCAATGAGTTGGCCAAGAATTTTCTTGATTCAATTTCTGAATATTGCAGGACTTGGCCCTATATTTGGAGCAATAGCAGGAGCTTTATGGGGACCAGTGGCATTTTTATGGATTGTATTTGGATGTATATTTGCAGGAGCAACACATGACTTTTTATCAGGATATTTATCAATGAAGCACAAAGGTACTAGTGCATCAGAAATAGTAGGTATTTACTTAGGAGATGCAGTAAAGAAAATAATGAGAGTATTTACTGTAGTATTACTAATATTAGTTGGGGTTGTGTTTGTTACAGGACCAGCAGGATTATTATCTAATTTAACTAGTATGAATAAAAGTTTATGGGTTGTTATAATTATAGCTTATTATATATTAGCAACTATATTACCAGTAGATAAGCTAATAGGTAAAATATATCCTTTATTTGGAGCATCATTACTTATAATGGCAGTAGGGATAGCTGGAGGATTAGTTGCAAAAGGATATAATATTCCAGAAATTACTTTAACTAATTTACATCCAAAAGGAATTTCTATATTCCCATTTTTATTTATAACGATTGCATGTGGTGCTATATCAGGATTCCATGCAACTCAATCACCACTTATGGCAAGATGTGTTAGAAAAGAAAGTGAAGCTAGAAGAATATTCTATGGATCAATGATTGCAGAAGGTATAATTGCACTTATATGGGCAGCTGCTGCTATGAGTTTCTTTGGTGGAACAGAAGGATTAGCTGTAGAGCTTGCTAAAGGTGGACCAGCAGTAGTAGTTAATAGTATATCGAGTTCATTACTTGGAAAAGTAGGAGGATTCTTAGCTCTTCTTGGAGTTGTTGCGTGTCCTATAACATCAGGAGATACTGCCTTTAGAAGTGCAAGACTTACAATTGCAGATTCTATAAATTATAAGCAAGATACTTTAATTAAGAGATTCTCTATAGCGATTCCTTTGTTTGCAGTAGGTATAGCTCTTACGTTTATGGACTTTGGTATAATCTGGAGGTATTTCTCTTGGGCTAATCAAACATTAGCTATGATGGTTCTTTGGGCAGGTGCAAGTTATTTGGCTAAAGAAGGAAAATTACACTGGATAGCAACTATACCAGCTACATTTATGACAGTAGTTACAACAGCTTATATATTACAAGCAAAGGAAGGTCTTAAATTAGCTTCTAGTATTTCAAATATAGCAGGAATAGTATTTGGTATAGCTATGTTAGGATTATTCTTATCTAGAGTGAATAAAAATAATAAAAATAAAATAACTACTTAGTAAATTTAATAGTATGAAAGTCTATGCTAGATTTAGCATAGACTTTTTGTGTATCAAATTTCATATCATTTACAAGATTAAATCTATTATCTTGTTTTTTAGAGAACTAAATATTAGGTCTTCATTCCATGAAGAGCTAGATAAAAATAGGGTAATTTTAAAATACCAATATTATTTAAATAATATTGGTATTTTCCTTTTACAAATTTATTAAAAAATAGTTATTTACTTTAAAAAATATGTGTGATATAATTTAATTGGATGTTTTTATGGTTTTTCCTTTCTGTTTTTAAAATCTTAATCATTCGTTAAAAACACATTCTTAACTGAATTCAATATTAACAATTATAAATATTTAATAATAATATAATTAGCAAATATTTGAATACGTCATTTTGACTGCTCAAAAGATGTAAATAGTTTTGCTTTTAAATATTAACTGAAGATTCTGAAAAAACATACAAAATTTAATAGGGAGGTAGTATATGGAAAACAAGAAAAAGCAGATTTCTTTAAAAAGAGCAGAGGAATTAAAAAGTAGAATTGAAGATTATATTCAGATTAGAAAGCAAATACCTAAAGGGTTAGAAAAAAAATCAGAATTAGAGGAAAGAAAAAAGAAAATTTTAAGTATATTAGGTGGAACTGAAGAAGATTGGAAGGATTATAAATGGCAGCTAAAAAATAGAATTAGTGATGTAGAGACTTTATCTAAAATAATAAATTTAAGTGAAAGAGAAATAGAGCAAATTAAAGAGGTAGGAGAAAAGTTTAGATGGGCTGTATCGCCTTATTATGTAAGCTTAATAGATCCAAATGATAAGTTTGATCCAGTAAAGCTTATGTCTATTCCTGAGTATGTAGAACTAAAAGATTCGGTAGATGATTTAGATCCTATGGGGGAAGAGTATACTAATCCAGCTGGTAGTATAACTAGAAGATATCCTGATAGACTTATAATAAATGTTACGAATGAATGTGCTATGTATTGTAGACATTGTCAAAGAAGGAGAAATATAGGACAATGTGATGAGGCAAAACCTAGAGCAGTTATTCAAGAGTCTATAGATTATGTAAGAGATAATGAAGAAATAAGAGATGTTTTGATAACAGGTGGAGACCCATTAACTTTACCAGATGATTATTTAGAATGGATTATAAGTGAGTTGAGAAAAATTCCTCATGTTGACTACATTAGAATAGGCAGTAGAACGCTAGTTACAATGCCTCAGAGAATAACAGATAAACTTTGTAATATGCTTAAGAAATATCATCCTATATTTATAAATACTCATTTTAATCATCCTATGGAGATTACAGAAGAATCAAAAGAAGCTTGTGAAAGACTTGCAAATGCAGGTATACCATTAGGAAATCAAGCTGTTCTTTTAAATGGTATAAATAATGATAAATTTGTT
Source organism: Tepidibacter formicigenes DSM 15518 (assembly GCF_900142235.1). GTDB lineage: Bacteria > Bacillota > Clostridia > Peptostreptococcales > Peptostreptococcaceae > Tepidibacter > Tepidibacter formicigenes. The sequence goes on from NZ_FRAE01000045.1 coordinate 8,728, forward strand.
ATGAGATGTTTAAATCATGAGCTTTTAAAATGTAGAGTAAGACCTTATTATATTTTCCATGCTAAACATGTTAAAGGAACTACTCATTTTAATACTTCTATTGATGATGGAATTGAAATTATGGAGTATTTAAGAGGCTATACATCAGGGCTTGCTATTCCAACGTATATAGTTAATGCTCCTAAAGGAAAAGGAAAAACTCCTATACTTCCACAATATTTAATTTCAAGAGGAAAAGATTTTGTGATGATAAGGACTTGGGAAGGTGAAGTTATAAAATATGAAAATCATCCTTCTGTAGATATTAAAAAACTTATAGATGATGAAAGTTGTTCTAAGTAAAATATTTATACTTTGACAAGACGAATATTTTATGATATTATAAAGTTTGTTATTGATATAACTAAATAACGAGTAAGTCGGATAGTCGCGGATACCTTTTTAGGTAGACGAGGAAAGTCCGAGCTCCGTAGAGCAGGGTGCTGGATAATACCCAGTGGAGGTGACTCCAAGGAAAGTGCAACAGAGATATACCGCCACAATTTATTTGTGGTAAGGGTGGAAAGGTGAGGTAAGAGCTCACCAGCAACTAGGCGACTAGTTGGCTATGTAAACCCCACCTGGAGCAAGACCAAGTAGGGACACAAAAAGGGGGTTGCTCGTTCCCGTCCCGTTGGTAGGTCGCTTGAGCCTACTGGTAACAGTAGGCCTAGATAGATGACTATCTAATACAGAACTCGGCTTATAGACTTACTCGTTATAATGACGCAAACACTCACTGTAAAGTGGGTGTTTTTTTCTGTTCTGTACTATTTCATTCCAAAAGTTTATTCAAAAATAATATATTTTTTACCATCATACCAAAAAATTTTACTAACGTAAATATGGGCTCTTTGTCAAATAGTGTTGGTAAAGAGAATCACAAAGTTAAAAGCCGTTTAAAACCGAATAGGTTTTAGACGGCTTTTAACTTTAGTAAATCTTGACTTATAAGTATTCTATTCTTGAAATGAAAAAAGCTTTTGTAGCCAAATGCAATCCTTTTTATTACCTTAATTTTATTATTAATTCCTTCTATTAATCCATTTGTATAATCACATGTAAATGTATTTTTTATATAGTCTTTATACTTTTTAATAGATTTAATAGATGTTTTCATGTAATCAGACATATCTGAATGATTATTGTTAAGAATGTTCTCAAGTAACTGATAATTTTTTGTTTTAACAGCATGTAAAATATTTTGATAAAGGTTGTATGAAGCTTTTAGTTCAGAATTTTGGTCTAGTAAGTAATTAATAATATCTATTTCTCGCATATTCTTTTTAAAACTACGATGAAAACTCATTTTAACATAATCTACTTTAGAGGTATCTTTCAAGAGCAATTTCCAATATTTTTTATATTTATAATAATTCTTATCATCAGAGTTCATAAGTTTTATACGAGTTTTATTAAAAGCTCTATGAAAAAGCTGAATTATATGGAATCTATCTATTACAATTTTAGATTTTGGAAATAGCTTTTTAACAAGTGTCATATATGGTGAATACATATCCATAACAATTCTTTTAACAGAATAACGAGCTTTTTTTGAGTATCTTAAGAAATATTTTTCAAGAAAATGTAATTTTCTATTTTCAACAATATCTAAAATAGTCCCTTTATCAGCATCACAAAATATAAAAGACATAGCACCAGCTGCTGACTTAACTTATTTAAATTCATCAAAACATAGATTTTTAGGCAAGTAATTAAAATTTGGTTTATAATCGTAAAAAGCTTGATCAATAATTCTACTAACAGTTACATGAGAGACATTGTATCTAAAAGCAATGTCTTTTTCTGAAATTTTTTTCTTTGTAGTAAGAGCAATAGCAATTTTAGTATTATTAGAAATAAAGCAATGCTTATTAACAATAGGTGTATGTAAAATAAAAGTAGAGTTACAATGTTTACAGTAAAATCTCTGCTTTTTTAACTTTAAAAAAGTGTTAAATTCAGATACTTTAGGAAGTTTAATCATTGAAGTTTTAAATCCATATTTAATAATATGTTTGTCCATAGTATGTCCACCATGCATTAGGCATATAGGTTAATGTAGCATAAAAAACTTTAGATTTAACGTTATTAATAATTTCTTCAGAGTAATAATTATCATTAAAAGTTATATTAGGGTCTTTTAAATTAAGCAAATTTCGTATAAAATTATTATGAGACATGAGAAATCACTCCTTTTATGATTTTTTTGTGGTGATTAAATTATAACTAAGTGATTCTCTCTTGTCTCGTTTTTTTATACAAAAAATTAGTGTTAGTTTTCACCAACACTAAATATTATAGACCTTTTAAAATTATCTAGTCATTTATTATGGCTAAGATTGGCGTGTTGGTTTTTATTTTTGGAAGGAGGTGATACTATAGCAAAATTATATGGTTCAAAGAAGACCGGCCAGATAATTGCAGCAGCAGATTTAAGAGGATTATCTGAAAAATTAAGAAAAATACAAGGATTTGTCAAGATAATTGATAATTATAAAGGATATTTCTACACTATATGGGTTAGGTTTAATGAAGAAAAAGGTGAATATGAATTTACCAAAACTAGTAAAACAAATGCTAAAATTGAAAAATTATTAGAAGATGAAGGGTATAGAAAGATAAAAGAACCTTTTACAAATGATATTAATACAAAAGATTATCTTGGAGAAGAGAATTTAAATTAGAAGTTTTTGAAGTTTTATAAGGAAATAAAAATACAAAACAAAATAATGCAATAAAGAACAAAACAAACCTCCCTTTATAAAACTATTTTAAGAAGAGGAGGGATTTAAATAATGAAGTTTGATAAATTTACTACAGGTAAAGAATATAATATTGAATTTAAAGGTTTATTTGGAATTAATGAATACTTAGAACTTGGTTGGGGTTATGTAATGCCTCGTCTTCCAAAAGACTTATATTTTTGTATAAAAAAACATTTGGGAAATAAGGAAACTTGTTTTCCGTCTGAAGATTATTTAATGTTTTTATCTGGAATAAAGAAAAAAGAAGATCTTGAAGCAAGTATCCAGTTTCTTCAGTTATTAGGATTTATTTTTTGTAAACATGGTAATTATAAAAGGAACATAACAAATATTTACTGTATTAATAGATTATATACGTTGAAAATACTTGAAAATAAAGGATTTATACAAGAAATACTAAATATATTGAAGAAAAGAAACTTCAATAGGAAGAGCAGAAAAGATAAGGAGATGTATGCTAAGTCTTTTGAGTATATAGAAGAATATATTGAAAATATTGACAAAACAAGTAAACTAACATTTGAATCAACAGCAGGTCGTTGGGATTTTATAGATAATAAAAGGATATTAAATACTCGTAATGCATTACTTCAGAAGATATATAGCATTATAAAACTTACTGTTTATGAAGATTACGATTATTATAATTCTCTTTGGGATAATAATAATTTTTTAGATTCTTATTCCTTCAGAGGAAATCAAAAAACTTCTGAGGAATACAATAACCCTCAGAAGGAAGAAGAAACCTTTGGAGAGCAAAGAAATTCTTTAGGGTGAGCAAATAATATCAATAATAATATCAATGAAAATATTAATTATAATATAAATAATATAGAAGATAAGGAATTATTGGGTAATGAAATTTTACAAATTCAAAATCAAAACATCTTAAAATCTAAATTAGTTAATTGTATAAAAACTGAAGTTTTAAAACTAGGAGTTTTAGAAAATGAGTTATCTATTTTTGAAAGAGAAGCAAATTGTAAAGAGGTTGAATCTTTAAAGAAAAGTTTAAAATGCTATAGAATTTTGAATAAAGTTAATTTTAAGCTTGATATACCGGGTGGGGGATATGTTTATTCAATACTCAAAGATCCTTCTTTAAGTAAGGCAAAAAATAAGGCGATTTACTGTTTTATAAAAATGTATAAGGTAAAATTTGAAGACATTCTAAATGAAATAGCTTCTTGGAGTGTTGATATATCTACAGCACTAGAATTAGAAGATAAAGTTAAAGATGATCCTATAAAAGTTAAGCAATGTGAAGAATATATTGAAGATATAGAATATATATATGAGGTTTTTGAGAATAAGATAATGGATTTAAGCCTTTATCAGAAAGGGAAGGAGATTTACAATAGATTTAAAGAAATTTGTGGATAATGCTTTCTTTAGAAAAATAAGAGTTTTTAATAGATATTACTGTAATTTTAAATAGGGATTAAGGAAAGGAGTTGTTTTATGAGTTATATGGATTTAATAGAAGAAATGGAGAAGAAACTAGGAATTAGAATATATAAAAATATTGGTATAGCAGAGATAGATATTAATGGTTTTACTAAGCAGATAGAAATTAACTATGAAATATGGGGTTATTTTTTGCAAGAAATTAAGAATTATTTTAAAAGTATTGTTAAAGATGTTATTTCTATAAATAAAGAAGAGGAACTAGAACAAGAAGAACTAACACAACAGCAATATATGAATATGTTGAGACAAAAAGAGCCTATTAGATATAACTTTGAAATTTTAAGGAATAATTATAGAAGTGGAAGGTTATATAACGTTCAGTACAAAGAAATGTTAGAAGAATATAAATATATATTTCCTCAGGATTATTTAAAAGAAATGGAACTAGTAAATATAAGAATACAAGAACAAAATGAGATAGAGAATACTGAAAAAATAAGAATATTAAAAGAAATGTATGAAGAAAAAACTTTAAATGAAGAAACTTATAAAAAATACTTGAAGCAAATAGGTACTATAAAGGCTATACAGCATTATCATGACATTGAAATAATGAAAGAAATTGAAGCAAGATCAAGAAAAATAAACCTTTCTGAATATCAGATAGAATTCATAGAATTTTTAGACAATATTTAAATTAAGGCCCTGACAAATTTACCATTGAGCGTTATAATCAGTTAACATAACTATTATGAAGGAAGGTGGATATTTGAGAGGAAGGTCAAAAAAAGAAGCATTAGTGTTTTTAGGTTTTTTTATTGGTTACAGTATGTTATTTGTTTGTATAATCAGGGTATCATTTTTCTATGGCTTAAAAGATATTATGAAATTAGAGCCATTTTCAAATTATTTAACTACAGCAATATTTTTTATTATGAGTGGTGGTTTTGCTTTTGGAGAAGCAGAATTTACAACAGATTTTCTGTTTGACAAAGTTGAGTTAAAAAGAGAATAATGGGGGAGAAGAGATGGACTCAAAATTTGAGAGTAAGTGACTTAGTGTAGTTGCTTACTTTTTTATTTGCAATAAATCCATTATTAAATTGTGAACAGATTGTTTAGTTAATAATTGCTGATAATAGATATTAACTATTATTAATGGTTACTAAATAGTAAATCCATTATTAAACTTCAATAATTACTAATAATATATATTGAATTTTATTTAATGAAGTTTCAATTTCAGTGTATATTATTTTTTTCGCAAAAATTATTTTTTTCGTACGAAAAAAATGCTATATATAGATGATAGAACAGAAAAAATTTGAAAAAAATCATATTCAGTGAAAAAAATAAATAATCAGTGACATTTAATTCAAATCCCTGTAAATAGTCTTAAATCGCCTGAAATGAAGGTAAATAAGAACTAAATAAATTTGAAAAATCTTAAAGATATTTTTGCTAAAAAACAAGGAGATGGGAATTAAATATATAAGTATATAAACGAAGGAAGCACAATCATTTGAAAAAGTACTAAGATAGAAAATTTCATTAGTTAAATCTCCTAACAAAAGAAAATAAAAAACACATGAAAGGAAGGTTAATCTTTGTATAGGTCAGCAATTTTGCTGGCCTATATTAATTTTAAGCAAAATAATTTGGAATATATTAGTAGTATGTTATATAATTATTATATGCTGTTATGGGATTAATAGATTTTCTAAGTGGAGGAATTAAATGAACATAAAAGTAGTAGGAATAGATTGTGCAACTGATCCAAAGAAAGTAGGATTATCACTAGGAATGTATATTGATGGAGAAATAAATCTTTTGCGAGCCAGATTAGGCACAAAAGAAAGTTCATTGGCAAAAACTATATATGATTGGATTGATAAAGAAGAAAAGGTATTGTTAGCAATAGATGCACCTTTAGGATGGCCTGTAAATTTAGGTAAACATCTTGAAAATCATAATGCTGGTGAAAGCATAGATGTTGATTCAAATAGTTTATTTAGAAGAGAGACAGATAAATTTATAAAAAGAAAAATAGGAAAACAATCACTAGATGTTGGAGCAGATAGAATTGCAAGGACTGCACATGCAGCATTGAAAATTTTGCATGAATTAAGAAGGCTTACAGGAGAGAATATTTCTCTAGCGTGGTCAAATAAGACAAATACAAGGATTTCAGCAATAGAGGTGTATCCTGCTGCTACATTAGAGTGTTATAATATTGTTAGTAGTGGATATAAAGATAAAAATAAGATTTTGATTAGAAAGAAAATAATAAATGAATTAGGAAAACATTTGAATTTTACTGATAGTATAGCACTATTAGAAGAAAATGCTGATATTTTGGATAGTACAATCTGTTTATTAGCAGCAAAAGATTTTATAGAGGGTAATGTTTATTATCCTGAAGATATTGAAGTTGCTAAAAAAGAAAGTTGGATTTGGGTTAAGAATATATAAGTGAATAAATTAAGGCTAATAAGTTATGGGGGATATTGGGATGATAAGTAAAATAATAATGAAATATTATTCACTATTAAATGAAGAAAAGCACCAACGATATAAGTCGTGGGAACATTGCTATAAGTTCTTTAGAAAACATAAAGAATTTTTAACAGAAGAACAGAAAGATCATGCTGCTTTACATTTAGCATTCTATTTGGCTAGTTGGGGAATGTATAGAGGTTCCAGTTTTTTATTACAAAAAGATTATAAAGTTCATAAGTATGCAATAGATGTACTGCTTGATTCTAAATATGATCTTTTATGGGATATGGATTTAAGTAACTATAAATTACATAATAAATATAGTGAATTACTTTTTAAGTTGAAATCAGAATTAACTAATTCATATAGAAAAAATATAAAATACATAAATGGAGAAGAAAAAGATATAAATATCACAGATACTTTATCAACAAAAATATTATTAGGAACAATAGGATGTATTCCTGCTTATGACAGATATTTTGTTGAAGGATTAAAATTTCATGGTTTTAAATATAGAAAATTTAACCAGAATTCTTTTAAAGAATTAATTGATTTTTATAATTTATTTAAAGATGAATTTAATAGATTAAAAATAAAAACTGAGAGTGATGGATTAGAATATCCAGAAATGAAGTTAATTTATATGTATTTTTGGCAGGTAGGATATCTGTTAGATGAGTCTAATAAAATATCATCTAATGATTTAGAAATTATTAAAAATAATAGTTTGGAATTTAAGAATGAATTAAATAAAAAGAATACACCTATAATCAATGAAAAAGATGTTATAAAAAATAAATCTTATAAAATACCTGTTTGGAAAATGGTTAAGGAAGCAGTAGAACATATGGATGGTGAATTTACAAAGCAAGAAATAAAGGATTATATATTTGAAACATATGGTGAAGTTAATGAAGGTACTATAGACTGTCAAATACTTATTGCTTCAGTTAATAGAAATTCAAGAGTAAATTGGTATGTTAATAAAAAAGAAAGAATTTCCAATGGTAAGTATGATTTTATTTATGATAGAGAAGATGGATATTTAGAAAAATATTATCCTGATAGACATGGAATGTGGGAAATAAAAAGAATTGATGGTAAGTATTGTGTTAAGAAGTGTTAAAAGTGGAAATAATAACAATAGTTATTAAAATTAATATAATTTAAAAATAAGCCAGTATACCCACTGGCTTTAAATATCAACTGTAATTTCTATTTTAGAAATATTAATAAAATTTTTTTAGTTTTGTTGCTAAAATAGAAATAATAACATATACTATTAGTAGGAGGGATGATTATGAAAACCATTGGTGAAAGAATAAAAGAATTAAGAGAAGCAAAAGGGTTAAACTCTAAAGAAATTGCAAATATTCTTGATATAAATACATCTACCTATAGTAAATTAGAAAATAATAAAAAATCTATTGGTGTATTAGAACTTAGAAAAATAACAGAGTATTTTTCAGTAAGTGCAGATTATATACTAGGAACTAACAAGCCTGAAGCAGATATGGTTATGTATATGAAGAGAGAAAAAAATATGTCTGAAGAAGATATTGAAGAAGTTCAAATGATTTTATCAATGATGGATGAAGCCATAACATTATTCAATATGAAAAAGCGAATATAGTAGGTGAAACTTATGTTAAAAAGAGAAGAGATAGACAAAATTGAAAAAAAAGCACTTCAGCATAGAAAAATGAATGACTTAGGCATTGAATCTCCGATAGGAAATAAAATATTTGATATTATAGAGAATCAATATGATTCTTTTCTTTTATTATATCCTTTAAAATCTGAAAATATTGCTGGATTTACAAGAAAACAAGGAGAGTTTATTCAGGTTTTTATAAATACTAGTTTTGATAAAGGATTTCAAAATTTTGCTTGTGCTCATGAATTATATCATCTTATTCAATTTCAAGAAAAAGAAATTGATAGTTTTATAGTATGTAGCAATAAAGATATTTCAGAAACTTTAGATGAAGAGAATATGCATCAGGAGGAATTGAAAGCCAATTATTTTGCTGCTACTTTTTTGTTGCCTAAAGAGATTGTAGTAGAGAGATTTAAAAAAATAGAAGAATTATATTATTCTGAAGAAGATTTTATTTTAGAAATAATTAAATTACAGTATCAATATGAAGTTCCTTTTAAAACTATATTAAAGAGACTTAAGGAGTTAGAAATAATTAATGAAATACAATATGGAAAATTAAAAATATATGAAGATAATATTATAGAGTATTGTAAAATGATGGATGAATTCGTTTATAATAATATCAAAACCTTGGAATCTCCTGATGCAAGAAAATATCATACATTAAATGTACCAAAGACTGCAGCAGATGTTTATAAAAATAACATCATATCTTTTAGCAAGTTGGAGAGTATAATTAATAAATATGATAAGAAAATCACAGATTTTAATATAAATAAGCCTCAAATTAAGCCTATTAATATTGATTTCTCTAGTTTTGGAATTGGAGATGATGATGATTATGATGAAGAGAATTAAATCTCCAGTTCTTTTTGATGCTAATATACTTATGAATTTTAAAGGACAGTTAGAATTTTTATTTAGTTTATTTGACAATGTATTAATTCATAAACAGGTGATGGAAGAAGTTTTAGAGGAAACGATTAAAAATGAAATAGATTTAATTATAAAAGAGAATGAGGCTGTGAAAATTGTAGAAGACAGTATAATAAGAGGAAATGTAGAAAAAAGGCTCTTTGAAGAATGTGATAAGGAATTAAAAGATACTTTTAATATTAAAGATTCTAAAGATTTAGGAGAATATAAGACCTTATTATATGCAAAGTTTAATGGGATAAAATTATTATCTTCCCAAGATACAACGGTTTGGAGATTTATAACAGAATCTACATATTTTAATGATGTTGATTGTATTACTATTCAAGATTTGGCTTATTTAATTTATTTAAATGCTGATAAAAAGAAAGATAGAAGATTGGGGAAAAGTTTATACAATTACTTCGGAAGAAAAGAACACTCATTTGATAGTTTTAAAAGATATATGGAGAGAAATAATAATGAAATTCCTAAATATATTGAATTTGAAAATGCTAGAATAGAAAATTACAATCAATTAGTTGAAGGATATGCTGAGTTTTATAGTAAAGAGGGATTTGGTAGTAAGGAAGAAATAGAAAGAGAAATAGTAAATGCTGCAAGAAATAATCTAGATACATGTATAAATTGCTTATATTCAAGGATAGATGAAAGAAATGTTGATTACAATAATAGGATTTGTAGCCTAAAGTGTAATTTATCTGATGATAAATGCTTGGAAGTAAGAGAAGATTTTTCAGAGAATATAAGGAAAAGAACAGTAGAATATTAGTTGAATTTTAATAATAGCAAATGTGCAACATAGCCATCAAGCTAAGAAAAAAGTATCCCCTATTCGTCAAAAAAATAGTAAAATGATGCTACTTACAAATTATCTAGAGAGGAGTAGCATCTTATGATAAAAGAAAATTTACTGGAAAAAAACATGAAACACATAGTTCAAGAAATATTGAAAGTCATTTCAAAAGAAGAAATAGAGCAAATTGCAAGAGACGTAGGTTTTATCAAAAGAGAAGGAAAAATCAAAGCTTGGCAATTCCTTTATTTATGTGCATTTTCTGAACTTGATATATCAAAGAATACACTTGTAACAATGAGTGCTAATTTAAGTTCAACATTA
>NZ_FRAE01000041.1 GCF_900142235.1 Tepidibacter formicigenes DSM 15518
TAGGCTATTTCCACCAATGGATAATAAAATGCGTAGCATTTCTTTAAAATCTAGCTTTCTTTTTCTTGTAAAATCCTTTTGTGGATTTTTACAAAAGAAATAAGAGTATGTATCCATTTCTAAGAGTATTTTATCTAAATTTCCTTTAATTAAGTCTGCATATTTGTTCATGTGGGAACCTCCTTAATTTTATACTTCCAAGGAATTCACCATAAAATTCATCATATTTGTCAAATTTTTTTGAATAGAAAAAAAGAACAGGGTATGATTTCATACTCTGTTCTTTGATAACCGCCTTCGGCGATGTCTTAACTTAATGACATTGCTGCCATGGCAGGTTTTTAATGTTGTATTTCTTTTTGTATATTTTCTATTTCTTTTTTACTTAATCCTGATGCTTGGATTATCTTTTCTATATCTACTCCAATCATTAATAGGTTTTTGACAATTTCTATTTTTCCTTGCTCTATTCCTTGCTCTATTCCTTGCTTTATTCCTTGCTTTAAACCTTCTTCTAAAGCTCTTTGTCTTTGAATTTTTTCGTATGCTATTTTTGATTTTTCATCTAATAACCATTTTTCACGTTGATAGTATTTTTGTCTAGCCTTTTCATCTTGACTTAATTTTTCAAGCATTTTACCAGCCATATCTATCACCTCACTTTTATTTCTAATTCCATTCACCAATTCTTCTTTTCCTTCATCTCCAGCATCTTTTATGAAAACAAGCCATTTTTCTAATTCATTCATTTCTTTTACACTCTTGTTGTCATTAAATTTTGGAAGCTCTAAATAATGTATTTCTAAATCATCTAATAGTTCAAAGTTTTCTTCTATATCTTTTACTTTGAATTTACTATGATATTTTTTAGTCTCTTTTAATAAGTTAAAATCTAATATATTTACTACTATACATTTTTTTAATGTCTCATATGCATCTCCATCTTCTATTGTTTCTCCATACATTTTTGACCAATAATATAATGATCTTTTTCTATAGTTATCTCTATTATTTATTTGTACTTCTATATCTATTAATTCGTCTTTTTGTGTCTTTACCTTTACATCCATTATAGATATCTTATCTTCCTTATATTCTTTATCATTATATGGATTTAAGTATATTATTTCTATTATTTTTTCTTCTTTTTCTAACCCTAATATTGAATTTAGTAAATCTATTAAAACTATTTTACTTTCCTTTGTTTCTCCTGCAAATATTCTTTTAAATACAAAATCTACAATTGGCTTCATTAACTTTATTTTATTCATTTATATACCTCTTTTCTTTTTTCTTATACTTAAATTATATCATGTTTGTAAAAAAAGAAAAAACCCGCCATGGCAGGTTTAATCATCAAATCCATTTGGATTATTCTTATGAAAATTATAAGCATCGCTTATTATTTTTTCTAAGGAATCATACTTTGGCTTCCATCCTAAAATATTCTTAGCTTTATCACTTGATGCTACAAGAACAGCTGGATCTCCTTCTCTTCTAACCTCTACTTGTGCAGGTATACTATGTCCTGTAACCTTTCTTGCAGTATCTATAACTTCCTTTACTGAAAATCCTTTTCCATTTCCAAGATTAAATATATCACTTTCATTTCCTTTTCTTAAATACTCAAGTGCTAAATAATGGGCACTAGCTAAATCCATTACATGAATATAATCTCTTATACACGTACCATCTTTTGTTTGATAATCATCACCAAATATATATATTTTTTCTCTCTTACCTAAAGGTACCTGAAGTATAAGAGGTATCAGATGTGTTTCAGGACTGTGATCCTCTCCTATTTTTCCACTTTCATGAGCTCCTGCTGCATTAAAATATCTAAGAGATACATACTTTATATCATGAGCCTTATCAAACCACTTCATCATCTTTTCCATAGAAAGTTTAGTTTCACCATATGTATTAGTAGGATTAGTTTTATCACTTTCAAGTATCGGAATACTTTCAGGCTCTCCATAAGTTGCAGCAGTTGAAGAAAATACTATTTTTTTCACATTATATTCATTCATTTTATCTAAAAGACATAATGTCCCATACACATTATTATCATAATATTTATATGGATTATTCATACTTTCTCCAACTAAAGAATTAGCTGCAAAGTGAATTACAGAATCTATATCATTTTCACTAAATACACCATCTAAAAATTCTTTATCCCTTATATCACCTACATATAACTTTCCACCAAGTACTGCACTTTTATGTCCAGTTTGAATATTATCTACTACAACTACTTCTTCACCTTTATCTAAAAAATACTTTAAAGTATGTGAACCTATATACCCTGCTCCTCCAGTTATTAATACCGCCATGGCAGCCTCCTTTATTTAATCTCTTCCTAATTTTGTATCACTAAAACATCTTTTCCTTCAAAAGCTATTCCTAGCTCTATTATATTTTTTATTCCTCTATCTAATAAATCCTGTTTATACTTTTTATCCTTTATCTGATTTATAGCATTTTGAGCTGCTATTTCTAAATTTTCTTTATCATCTTTATCTACTTTTTTAAACTCTATAATTATACCAATTTTACTTTTATCCTTTGGAATTAAAGCTACATCATATCTTCCATATCCACTTTCTCTATTAGACTTAACCTCATAATCATCACAAAGAGCTATAAGCATTCCTAATACAAAAGCATGATACACTTTTTCACTTTCATTTCCACCTATATCAAAATAACTAACACTACTTAATACAAATTCTTTTAGTATCTTTGAAAATATTTTTATATCTCCATTTACCAAACTTTTAAGCATAATATTGAATTTATCGTTATTTATACTTTCATCAAACCACGACATAATTATTTCTTCATATAAATACGCTACTTCTGCATTTGGTATTTTTAGATTGCAATAAGTTTTTCCTCTTTTAAACTCTTCATTTACTACCTTTAAATATCCACTAAAAAGCAAGAAACTCCACACATTTTCAGAACTCTTATCTATATCCTTCATAACTATATCTTCATTTACAGGCTTTATTATTTCTTTTCCTTTTATCAAATCCTCAAGCTCTATTTTCACAAATTCCCCTGCTTTTGTAAGTATCATCTTAACCAAATCATTACTACTCGTATTCACCCAATAAGGTCTATATCCTCTTTCATAATTATCTACATAATTTAATATCGACCATGGATTGTATATTACATTTTCTCCAAATATATATCCATTGTACCATTTTCTAACCTCATCCATTTCAGATTCTATATTATAGTATTTTAGCATTTCTTTTACTTCATCTTCTAAAAATCCAAATTTATCACTATAGTGATTTTTTAATATTGTACATACCTTTAAATTATTAAGTCCTGAAAATATACTCTCCTTTGCTACTCTTAATATTCCCGTAAGTACTCCCTTTTGTAAATACTCATTATCCTTAAATGCTGCACTCAAGAAAATTCTCATAAACTCAATAATTTTATCATAATAGTCATTTAAATATCCACTTTGAATTGGAACATCATATTCATCTATCAAAATAACTGTCTTTTGCTTGTGATATTTAGTTAAATATTTACTTAATGTTTTCAAACTTTCTGAAAGTTCTACAGTATTAACATTTTTATTTAATATATCATTGAAATACTTCTTTTGCCTTTCATCTAAAAAATCGCTTTTTAAAAGATACTCATGTTTTTCATATGCATCACTTATAACTGATTTAACTGCTTTATTACAATCTTCCCAATTAGAATATTTTACATCTTTGAATGTTATATATATTACTGGATATTTTCCCTGCATATCCATTATTTCTTCATAATTATTTACTTTTAATTTTTCAAATAAATACCTATTGTCTTCATCACTTTTTTCAAAAAAATACTTAAGCATACTCATATTAAGAGTCTTACCAAAGCGTCTAGGTCTTGGAAGTAATATTACTTCTGATCCATCATCTATTATCTCTTTTATAAATAAACTCTTATCTACATAGTAATAATTTTCACTTATTAATTTTTTAAAATCACTTATGCCTATAGGTATTTTTCTCATATAATTCTCTCCTTATTTAACTAAATACTATAACTTTATTATATCATACCATGGCTATCCTCTATTCACTATATTCCTAACCCCTAAATAAATTCCAATTCCAGCAAAACTACCAGCACTATCAATAAAAACATCAGTTACCTGTGCACCTCTACCTGATACAAATACCTGATGAAATTCATCACTTATTGCATAAAGCACACAAAATAGGAGAGAAATTACAAATGCTCTAATTCCCTTTACTCCACTTCTTCTAAATCCATTCACAACCAACAATCCAAGAAGTAAATATAAAGTAAAATGAGCATATTTCCTTACAATATGATTAAACTTTTCTACTAAATCTATCCCCGATTTTCCATTATCCAAGTCAAGCACTTTATCAACTGTATCCACAATGACCTTTGTAACCTTTTTACTTAACCCATCAGACTTTACAGCCGGTTGAGATGAGAAATAAAATATAAGGACAAGCAATGATAACACCGCTGTCCATGATAATACGATAATTATTTTATTTTTATTCATTTGATACCAAATCCCTCTCGTATCTATTTATATTACTTACTTTTAGCTACAGCAACTTCCTTTAATACTTCATCCTTATTATAGCTTTTAACAACTTTATTTAAATAATTTAAAAATTCATCTCTTAAATTATCACGCTTTAGTGCAAAATCAACAGTAGCTTGTAAAAATCCTAATTTATCTCCAACATCATATCTTCTTCCTTCAAAATTATAAGCATACATTGCTTCCTTTTTAGAAAGCTCTTTAAGTCCATCTGTAAGCTGTATCTCTCCACCTTTTCCCTCTGGTAAATTTTCTAATATTTCAAATATACTGGGATTTATTATATATCTTCCAAGTATTGCAATATTAGAAGGTGCTTTATTAGGATTAGGTTTTTCAACTAAATCCTTAACCTTATATACTCTATTTTCTATATGCTTTCCAGCTACTATTCCATATTTATTCACATCTTCTTTAGCAACTTCTTGAACTCCAAGAATTGTTGTTCTGTACTCACTATAAGCATCCATGAGCTGTTTTAAACATGGAGTTTTAGAATCGACAATATCATCTCCAAGCATTACAGCAAAAGGCTCATTTCCTATAAAATGCTTTGCACAATATATTGCATGACCAAGTCCTTTTGGCTCTTTTTGTCTTATGTAGTGAATGTTAATCATGTTAGATATATTTCTTACTATTTCAAGAAGTTCTTTCTTCCCTTTTTCTTCAAGTACAAGCTCTAATTCTACAGATTTATCAAAATGATCTTCTATACTTTTTTTATTTCTACCTGTTATTATTAGTATTTCTTCAATACCAGATTCAACAGCTTCTTCTATTATGTATTGAAGTGTTGGCTTGTCCACTATAGGAAGCATTTCCTTAGGCTGAGCCTTCGTTGCAGGTAAAAATCTAGTACCCAGTCCTGCTGCCGGTATTATGGCTTTTCTAACTCTATTTATCATACTTTTTACCCCCAATAAAATTTAATAAAATATTTTAAATTTCTTCTACCTTATTCATAATAAAGCTTATTAAACTATTTAATTTTTCATCTACATCTTTATTAGATCTTCCTACACATCCAAAATAAAATTTAATCTTTGGCTCAGTTCCAGAAGGTCTTACAGCAATCCAAGAATCATCTTCTAATATAAACTTTAATACATTTGACTTAGGAAGATTATCTACTCCTTTTTTATAATCCTTTAATTCCTTAATATTTATACCTGCTATAGCACTCGGAGAATTTTCTCTAAAGTATTTAATAATACTATTTATCTTTTCTGTTCCTTCTTTTCCTTTTAAAGTGATAGATTTTAAATCTTCCTTGTAATATCCATATTTTTCATAAAGTTCTATTAAAGCTTCATATAAACTCATACCTTTAGAATAATAATAAGCTGCCATCTCACAGATGAGAAGTGCAGATACTAGTCCATCTTTATCTCTCGCATGAGTTCCACATAAATATCCATAACTTTCTTCATATCCAAATACAAAAGTATTTTCTTTATTTTGTTCAAATTCTTTTATCTTCTCACCTATAAACTTAAATCCTGTTAATGTATCTATAGTATTAATATCATAATGCTTTGCTATCTCTGCTCCAAGCTCTGATGTTACTATAGTTTTTATAACTACCCCATTACTAGGTAATTTATTTTCTCTATTTAAATTTTCAAGAATATAATTAACTAAAAGAGAACCTACTTGATTTCCAGTAAGACAAATATACTCTCCTTCATTATTTTTAACTGCAACTCCTACTCTATCACAATCAGGATCAGTTCCTAATACAATATGAGCATTTTCAGATTTAGCAAGCTCTATTCCTAAACTTAGAGCTTCTTTTTCCTCTGGATTAGGATAACTTACTGTAGAAAAATTAGAATCCGGATTTTCCTGCTCCTTAACTACTAAAACATTTTTAAATCCTATTTCATCAAAAACTCTTCTTATAGGCTTATTCCCTGTACCATGAAGAGGTGTAAATACTATTTTAAAAGTATCAGATACTTTTTCTATTATATCTTTTCTAAAGCTTTGCTTTTTAACTTCTTCTATAAAAGCTGTATCTACTTCTTCATTTAATAAATTTATAAACCCTTTATCCATTGCTTCCTTTTCATCTATTGTAGGTATTTGACTATAATCATCTATTTTATTTACTTCCTCTATTATTTCTTTAGCAAGTGATGGAACTATTTGCCCACCATCTTCCCAGTAAACTTTATATCCATTATATTCTGGCGGATTATGACTTGCTGTAATTACGACCCCTGCCACGGCGTTTAAATATCTTACAGCAAACGAAAGCTGTGGAGTTGGTCTTAAATCATCAAATATATAAGTTTTTATACCACAGGCAGCAAGTGTCTTAGCAGTTTCTATACAAAACTCTCTAGATTTATATCTACTATCATGAGCTATTACTACTCCTTTTTGTTTACCTTCATCCTTATATTTTTTAATTATATAATTAGCAAGTCCAAATGTTGCTCTTCTTACAGTATATTTATTTATCCTATTAGTTCCAGCTCCTATTACTCCTCTTAAACCACCTGTTCCAAATTCTAAGTTTTTATAAAATCTATCTTCTATTTCTTTTTCATTATCTTTTATACTTAAAAGTTCATTTTTAGTTTCAGTATCAAAATATGAGTTATTAATCCATTCTTCATATACTTTCATATAATCCACTTTATAAAACTCCTTCCTTATTTTATTAATCAATTTTAGATACAGCAACTTCTTTTAATACTTCATCTATATCATAATCATTATCAACATAAGCTTTAATAAGCTCTAAATTTCCCTCTATCTTATAATCTAATCCATTTGGAATATATACTGTTTCTTCCGGTTTTAAATTTACCTTTTCATATTTATCAACTATGTATCCGCTTCCACTTATTACTGTATATGAATGAAACTTTTCATTTACTTTATCTTCATAGCTGCCTTTAATAGATACTTTTTCTATAGTAAAATACGGTGTTTCTAATTTCTTAAAGTTCTCTATTTTTCCACCTTTATTTTTTCCTTCATAATCTATAACATCTAACGCTTTTTTAATATGTACTTCTCTTCCCCTTCCCCAATCATAAAGTCTATAAGTTATATCACTACTTCGCTGTACTTCAATAAGTTTTATTCCACCTTCTATAGCATGTACAGTTCCAGATGGAATATATATTAAATCTCCTGATTTTACTTTAACTCTTTCTAAATAATCTTCTATTTTTCCTTCATCTATTATTTGCTTTAACTTATTTTTATCAAATCCTTTTTTTATGCCTGATATTAAAGTAGCTCCTTCTTTAACTTCTAATATGTACCAACACTCTGTTTTTCCATTATCATTTTCATATGTTTTAGCATAATCCTCATCTGGATGAACTTGTACAGATAAAGTTTCATTAGCATTTATAACTTTTACGAGTATTGGAAAATCGCTTTTCTCTTCTAATACTTCACCTAAATTTTTACCTTTATATATTCTATTTTCTACTACAGAATTTCCATTTTTATGAGCAGATAAATTCCACTTCTCGTATCCCCACACTTTTGGACTATAGAATGGTTTTAGTTTTAGTATGTAATCTACCATAATTTCATCCCCTTGTATAAAACTACCAGTATATAATTTCAAAAAAATTCCTCCTTTTAGGAGGATTTTTCCTTAATATAACTTTTTCTTTTTAACTTTCTATTAATCATATCTATTATCATATTAACTTCTTCTACTTTTAGTATTATAACTAATATTCCATAAACTAAAGCGCCTATAAATACTGATCCAAAGAGTGCTATAGCTTCAGTTATAAAACTAAGTCCTAATACTTTAATTAAAAATTTATATGTAAAGAATGTTATTATTCCCATGACAATAGCGGATGCTAAAGACTTTAGGGTAGTTTTTAGTATCTTATCTTGTCCAAAATATCCAATCTTTTTTTTAAGACTGTTAAATAGTAAAAATATACATATAAGGGCTGATATGCTAGTTGCAAAAGCAAGTCCAGCATGTCCCATAAATTTTACTAATATTAAATTTAATATTATATTCATTATCATAGCCATGGCACCGTTTATCATAGGAGTTTTCGTATCTTTTAAAGAGTAAAATACTCTTCCTAATATATCTCTAAGTCCATATCCAATCAATCCTATAGAATAAAATACTAAAGCTATAGATGTCATTTTAGTTGCAGTAATGTTAAATGCACCTCTTTGAAATAAAAATTTTACTACTGGAGTAGCTAACACTATAGCCCCTACAGACACAGGCATAACTAAAATTATTATGCTATTAATGCTTTTAACTACTGTCCCTACAAACTTTTCTTTATTATTTTCAGATGATAGTTTAGAAAGCATAGGATATATAACAGCCGCTATAGAAGTTATAAAAAATGCCATAATGAATTGATTCAACTTATTAGCATAGTTAAGTGCTGATATACTTCCTTCTGGTAAAACAGATGCTAAAGTTCTATCTATCATAGCATTAATTTGATTGACAGCAATTCCAATAAATACTGGTCCTACTAGCCATACCATCTTTCTTAAATACTCATCTTTTAAACTTATATGAGCTTCATATTTATAGCCATTTCTATATGCAAATGGTACTTGAAATAAAAACTTACTTATCATACCAATTAATGTTCCCCATACCATTGTATAAGGTCCATATTTAATACTCACTAGCATAGATATTATTATTATTATATTATACGGAACACTTATAAGGCCTGGTATAGTAAAGTTATTTTTTATTTGAAGGTATGACGTCATTATATTACTGAAACCTATGAATATTATTCCAGGTATAAGTATCCTAGTAAAATCTATGGCAGTTTTCAAAGTATTTCCTCTAAATCCAACAGCAAATAACTTTACTAATGGTTTTGTAAATACTATTCCTAGTAAAGCTACTATTATACTTATTATCATAACTATATTGAATACATTATTGGCAAACTTAAGTGATCTAGTATCTCCATCTATATTATTACTTTCAAAATATAAAGGGATAAAAGTAGTTGCTAATGCTCCACCTATAGTAGCAAATATAACAACAGGAATATTTAAAGCTATCAAATATGCATCACTGTATGCAGATGTTCCATAAACTGAAGCTAACACCAACTCTCTACTAAATCCTAAAATTTTTGCTAATAAAGTAACTATCATCAATCCAATAGTTGATCTTGCTAATTTACTCATAATCTCCTCCCTTGAAGATTAACTTTTTATATTAACATATTTATTTCCACATGACGCCTTTTTTAATAATTCTAGCTGGATTTCCTCCTACCAAACAATTTGCTGGGACATTTTTAGTTACAACACTTCCTGCTGCTACTATAGCGTTTTCTCCTATACTTACACCTTTTAATATACTTACATTACACCCTATCCAAACATGATTTCCTATATTCACTTCACATGATAAATTATTAATATTATCATTATGTATGATATCATGAAAATCTGTATCAATTATAGTTAACCCCCATGATAATGCACAATTTCTTCCTATAGTTATTTTATTTCTAGCATAAATTTTACTATCTCCTGCTATATATGAATTATCTCCTATGCATATACTAGCACCATTATCTACTATTAAATTTGTACCTGAACCTAAATCCACTGTACCATTTATAATTAAACTTGCATTTTTTCTTATATGTATTGATGACTTATTTATACATAGTGAAGAAATTTCTCCATTTAATCTTAATCTATTCTTTATTATAAGTTTACCAGTTTTATGCTTTTTGATTTTGCATATACCATTTGAAACTATAGGCAACTTGTAAAAATATCTTAGTTTAAATCTTATAGAATTATATATGCTTAATATAATTTCTTTTAATGTTTTATTTTTATATTTACTTAAAATAATTAGTCCCTCCTTAAGTAAACTAAACATTCCATTCTATAACAGTTTTAAATGTTGTAGTTAAATCTTGTTCGAAAGCTTTGCATATATCTTTTATATTTTTCACTCTTATTACCTCATAAATAAGCTTTTGCAATTGATTTTGGTAGTCTTTATACTCTTCCAAAAATCTCACAGCTTCAACAAAATCAAATCTGCTACTTCTACTACTTCCTATAATATTTAATCCTTTCTCTAAAACCATACGAGTCTCTATTTCTATCGGATTCTCTGATACACCTAAAATAGATATAGACCCCTCTGGATTTATATGTTTTATTATTTGCTTTATAGCAAATTCACTTGATTTACCACCAACAGCTTCAAAAGCATGATCAACACTCAGCTTACTTGGAATCTCATCTATTTGGTAAGTTTCATCGACAAAAGAAAAAAAACTTAGTTTTTCTTCATTTTTCCCGAATACAATTACGTTACTTTTCGGATACCTTTTTTTCAGTATAAGGGATGTTATAAATCCTACATTTCCATCCCCCCATACACCTATAGTATCTCGTCTCTCATGAGACTTTAATTCAAATCTATTTATAGAGTGTATCGCTACGCTTAATAATTCGATAAAAGAAGCAATATTATCATCTATAGAATTATATTTAACTATACGATCTCTTGCCATAAATATATAATCTTGCATAAAACCGTCATATCCACTAGATCTAAATTTACTAGTTGAAAGATAATTCTCTGATATTATTTCATCTTTTTGTATAGGCGTATTCGGTATCATAACCACCTTATCTCCATGATTAAACTCTCCTTTCGGATCATATACAACTTTCCCTACACCTTCGTGTATAAGAGCCATAGGTAACTTCTTTTTCAAAGCATCCTTTCCCCTAGTTCCAGTATAATATCTTTGGTCTGCTGCACATATAGATAACTTAGTTGGTCTAACTATGATACCGTTTCCATGCAATGTTCTTTCTTCAAACGAAGCAACTATTTGCCTAGGTGCAACTAACCTATATACCTTATTTATCATATTTATCCCCCATTACTATAGCATTAGCTAATTTCAAATCATACGGAGTTGTTATTTTTATATTAAAAACTTCCCCCTCAACTAATTTTACTTCTTCACCCTTTACAACAAATATCTTTGCTGCATCAGTTAATATAGATTTTTCTTCATCACTCAATGAATTATATAGTTTAACTAATTTTTTAATATTAAAACTTTGTGGAGTTTGACCTAAATACATAAAATCTCTTCTAGGAATGTCTGTTATTGTAACATTATCTTTAGATTCTACAATTGTATCAAAAGCTGGAACAACTGTATCTGTTGCCCCATACCTCAAAGCCATATCAATATTATCATTTATTATTCTATGCGTTAAAAAAGGTCTAACTGCATCATGAGTTACTATTATGTCTTCATCCATTATTCCAAAATTTTCATCTATATATTTTATACCATTCATTATAGATTCATTTCGATCTTTTCCTCCTTCACATACACATAATTTTTCTTTTAACGACTCATCTATATACTTATTTATTATATCTTGAGTATGTGCAATCCACTCACGAGGAATTGTTATTATTATCTTTGTAAATCTTTCATTTAATAAAAACATTTCTATAGTATGTATGATTATAGGTTTATTACCTATGTTTAAGAATTGCTTTGGCATATCAGTATTCCCCATACGAGAACCTTTTCCACCAGCTAGAATTTCTGCATATATCATAATTTCACCTCACAAATATTTCTCTATTTAATTTAAAAAATCAATTTATTTATTTCACTTTCTCAATATCCTCGAATATTTGCTATCTTTATAACGTAATCTTTAATAAAAATACAATACTTTAGACACCATATCATTGTCATACAAAAATTTTTTATCTAAATATAAATTCTTTTATGTGTCATTATTTGTTATACTTACCAAAAATTCATATATCCTTTTAGAAGAATTTTCATCATAATTTTTATGAAAAAATTTTTTAGCTTCAATCAAATTATATTCTTTCAATTTACTATCTTCTATTTTAACTATATCCTGTAGAGATCTTATCTTTGGTCCTGGAGTTTGTATATTATTATTATAGTCTATAACCAATCCTCTCATTTCTTGATATATAGGTAAATCAAATGTATAAAATATTATAGGTTTATTTAATAATAAATAATCAACAAATATAGAACTATAATCTGTTATTAATATATCACTAAAAATCATAAGGTCTCTGGTATCTGGATATTCGTCATATCCTGCATAATATATATTTTTAAATTTATCTATATGTTTTTTAATACCTTTAGAAAAATAATGTGGTCTAAATATCAATATACTGTTTGACAGTCCTAACTTATTATCTAATCCTTCAAATTCTTCTAAAATTCTCTTTAACATTTCTTCATTATTTTCTTTTGTTTCTCTATGGGTAGGTGCGTAAAAAAATACTTTCTTACTCATTCTATTTATACCTAATTTTGAGCTAATTTCATGAATGAGATTTATATTATTTTTGTTTTGTAATAAGTAATCATTTCTAGGTATTCCTAATGGCAAAAATATAGGAGAATCGATTTTATCTAAATTTCCTCCTTTTAAATAATAAGTGCTATCAAAATCACTAAGACATATAATGTATTTACATGATTTTTTAAATAGCTTATAGTCTTTCATCTTATTATTATCGTTCAGTTCATTATTTCCTGGTGTCTTTTTTGTAGCCCATCCATGATTCATACAAATAATATTTTTTGATATATAACTTTGAAATCTACTAGGGGCTGTAGATACTATAATGCTATTTTTTGTAATTAAGTTTCTTACTATATTTATCAATCCTATTTCAAAAACTCTTTTTATCTTGTCAGAAAAACTTTTATTTATCCTGAATGGAATATATACCACTTTATTATTTTTTAATAGATTATAGTGGTCATTTTTTTTTATATAGTTATATAATACTTCTCCATTCTGCATATAATCATATATAAATATTGTTTTCTTCATTTTTAATAACTCTCCTAAGTTTTTTTATTTTATCACCTTCACAATAGAGTAGCATTCCTAACAAAGAATAAAACACAATGGTGTAATATGGTAATTCGAAGAATGGTTCTACAATTCCTGTAAATAATCCAATTATCATGAATACTACTATCAATAAACTTATTTTATTATCATAGTTTATAAAGTTTTTAAGACTGTTAATAAGCATACGTATCATACAAACACTCCAAGTTAATAAAGCTATTATACCTACTCTTCCATATATACTCATATAACTATTATGTGGTTCTCTAACCAAATATCCCTGAGAATCCACAAAGTTTATGAGCGGTATACCAAATCCCCTACCTGTTAATACTTGATTGTTCTTTACGGACTCCATAATTAAATTCATATTCCAATATATCCTTTGATAAAATCCATCTGACATTCCAGATGATCCCTTTCCTACTGAACTTAGTATAAATTCTTTTAAGAATTGAATATCTAAACAACCTCTTCTAAGTTTCAACTTAATTCCTAATCCAATTATTATAAATGCTACTACACCCAGCATAGTAACATATGCTATTAAATATTTTGCAATATCCATACGTTTCAATAATATAAATAAAACTATAAATAGAAAATATAATATTATTACTACACGAGAAGTTGTTATTAATATTAACAATAACGATATTATACTTTGTATATGAACCAACATCCTTGATATAATCTTATTTTTATTTTTACTCAATACAATAGATGTATTATATATAATAAGAACAAGAAGCCATGTATGTATAGAGTTGAAGTTTCCTAATAGATATATATCTTTTTGATACCCTTTATATATTGGAGATATATTTGTTAATATACTAGAATTTATATAGAATAAACTATATATAAATAATGTATTCAGTACTATTCTTATAAACCTATATATAAAGTTTTCAATGTCTATTCCTCTATTAGATAACATATTGAATTCACTATATGTTACAAATATATACAATGCCTCTATAAAGCCTACACCATCTCTAAATGCAATTGCACCATATTTTACAAAACTATATATCATTAGAGTTATCGCATAGGTAAATACAATTAATATTGGGAATTTAAATCTATTAAAAAAAACTTTTAAATTATTTGTAATACAACGTATTAAACCTATACCAAGCACAATTTCACCAATAGGAATTAAAAAAGTAATATTAACTCCTACATTTGTTATACCTTGATTTAGAACTAAATACATCGAAATTATGGTTAACAATACTGAAATATATAATTTTCTGCTCTTTATTAAAATACCTAAAACTATAATCCCCAAAAAAATTATAAATAGTTTATGATTTATAGATACAAGAACTGACACTATTATTGATATAACAACACTTAAAATTAATGTTGTGTTATTATAATTATTCGATATGCTAACACTATAATATTTCAATACATTACCACTTCCTTCTGATTATATAATATATAAATTTTAAATTGGTATTTATATATCTACTCATTAACCTTTTTGGATCTTGTAATAACCTATATAACCATTCTAAACTCATATTTTGCATCCATTTTGGAGCTCTTGATATATTTCCTGCATGATAATCAAATCCAGCTCCTACACCTATCATTAAACCATTTACTTTATTTTCATGCTCATGCATCCATATTTCTTGCTTTGGTGCACCTAGCCCAACCCATATAAAGTCAGGTTTAGCTTTATTTATATTTTCAACTATTTCCTTACCTTCTTCTTCAGTTAATTTTCTAAATGGTGGTGAGTGCATTCCGACTATATTTAGCTTTGGATATTTCTTATTTAATTCTCTTTTTAATGTATCTAAAGTTTCTTGAGTACTTCCATAAAAATAATGCCTATACTCATTTTCTTCAGATATCTTAAATATTTCTTCCATTAAGTCTGGTCCTGTTACTCTTTCAGCTTCCTTAAATCCTCTTTTTTTACTTATTATTGAAAGAGGTTTTCCATCTGGAAGGGCCATAAATCCACCATTTTGTATAGCTTTGTAATTTTCATCTTCATAGGACATAACAGTTGTATGTACATTGGAAACACAGATATAATCTCCTTTTATTTTATCTAAGTTGTCTTTTATAATTTCTACAGTTTCTTTCATATTAGTAACATTTATATTAACACCTAATATGTTACAAGTTTTTAATTTTGGTATAGATTTGCTTACCACAAGTTATCACCCACTACTCTACTGTATATATTTTGTAATATATTATAGTTTTCTTCATCTGTATAATAATCTAAAAAAGTATTATAAGCATTATTTCCTAATTGTATATTAAATTGTTTGTTATAAAAAACTCTCTCTACTACTTCTTTAAGGCTTTGCTTATTATCTTTTTCAAATAATAATCCATTATTTTCATCATTAACTATACATCCTATGTTACCTATATTACTCCCTATTACTGGAACTCCTAATGAAAAACTCTCAGCTATAGTCATAGGAAACCCTTCATACCACTTTGAAGGAACTATTATAGCTCTAGATTTCTCTATAATCTCGAATGCACTTAATCTGTCCATAAATCCTAAGAGCTTTATATTATTTATCTTACTTTCTTTTATATACTTCTCTATATTCTCTTTTTCTGGACCATCACCAATTATATATAACTTTATATTCTTATCAATGTCTTTCCAAGAATTAACTAAAAAGTTTATTCCTTTAATTTCATCTAATCTTCCTATATAAATAAAGTAATCTTCCAAATTTCTTTGAGTTTTTTCTTTCTTAGATATAAAATTTGGCTTAATAAATACTTTTTTATCATCTTTAACTAAATTTAAAATCTTATTTTTATTAAACTCTGTTAAAGTTATATAGTTTATCTTGTTATAAGTTCCTATAATTTTATGAAACTTTAACATAAAGTACATAATATATGTTTGTAATAATGAATTCCTATAACATTTATTTTTTAACGATTGCCTAAGTCCTTTTGATAAGCAATCTTCACATATATGTCCATTTTTTGTGAATGTAGCTCCTGGACACAATAGTCTAAAATTATGTATAGTCTGAACTACAGGGACTTTCTTTGATATAGCTGCATAATAAATAGATGGACTTATTAAAGGCAAAGTATTATGAACATGCACTACATGTATATCATTTTTATCTATTAAACTTCTAACTTCTTTATAAGTCTTAAATGAGAATACAGTTTCTGTTGCTAACTTTAGTTTTCCAAATATACCAGATTCTTTTATTTTATCATTATGTCTAGTATATTTAATTACCTTATGACCATTTTTTTTTAACATCTCAACTTCATTATGAAAAACTGTATCCTCTCCTCCTGGAACTTGATAATAATTATGTGCCATTAAGACATTGCATTTTTTCATATGAAATCCTCTTTCCAATATAAGAATACTATTAAGTATTTTTATATATTTTCATTTGCGCATTCACTATTTAAATACCATTTATAAACTTTTTCTATGCCTTTTTTTAATCCTACCTTATGTTTCCATCCTAAATTATTAAGTTTTGTTACATCTAATAACTTTCTTGGAGTTCCATCAGGCTTAGATAAATCATTTACTATCTTACCTTCAAATCCAACAACTTCTTTTATAATTTGTGCTAACTCTCTTATTTCAATATCTTCACCAGTACCTAAGTTAATGTGAATCTCATTACTATAATTATTCATAAGGAATACACATGCATCAGCTAAATCATCAACATACATAAACTCTCTCTTTGGAGTTCCTGTTCCCCACATAACAACTTCTTTATCTCCATTTAACTTGGCTTCATGAAACTTTCTTATAAACGCTGGCATAACATGAGAAGTTTCTAAATCGAAGTTATCATTTATACCATATAAATTAGTTGGCATAGCACTTATAAAGTCACATCCATATTGTCTTCTATAGAATTTACATAACTCTATGCCACAAATTTTTGCTATAGCGTAAGCTTCATTAGTTGGCTCAAGTTGTCCATCCAATAAATATTCTTCTTTTATTGGCTGTTTAGCAAACTTAGGATATATACAAGAACTTCCTAAGAATAATAATTTTTTAGCTCCGTACTTATAAGCTGAATGTATTATATTGCACTCAATCATTAAGTTGTCGTATATAAATTCTGCTGGATAAGTATTGTTAGCATGTATACCTCCAACCTTAGCAGCAGCTAAAAATACATATTCAGGTTCTTCCTCTTTAAAAAAATCTTCTACAGCTTGTTGATTTCTTAAATCTAACTCTTTAGAAGTTTTAAATACTAAGTTTGTATATCCTTTTGATTCTAAATTTCTAACTATAGCTGAACCAACCATACCTCTATGACCAGCTATATATATTTTTGAATCTTTATTCATCATACTCGAATCTCCCCTAAGCATTAATTTTCAAATTTAGATCTATATTCATCACCATTTTTTAATATTTCTAAATCAGATTGAACCATTTCTTTAACTAATTCTTTAAAAGAAACCTTAGGCTTCCATCCTAATTCTTTTTTTGCCTTTGAGTAATCTCCCCATAATAATTCAACTTCAGCAGGTCTAAAGTATCTTGGATCTACTTCTATTAAAACTCTACCAGTTTTCTTATCTATTCCTTTTTCATCTACACCAGTTCCTTGCCACTCTATCTCATATCCAAGTTCTGCGAAAGCTAATTCACAAAATTCTCTAACTGTATGAGTTTCACCAGTAGCTAATACATAATCATCTGGTTTATCTTGTTGTAACATTAGCCACATTCCGTATACATAATCTCTAGCATGTCCCCAGTCTCTTTTTGCATCTAAGTTTCCTAAATATAATTTATCTTGCTTTCCTAAATGTATAGCAGCTACTGCTCTAGTTATCTTTCTTGTAACAAAAGTTTCTCCTCTTCTTGGAGATTCATGGTTAAATAATATCCCGTTACATGCAAATATATCATAAGATTCTCTATAATTTACTGTTATCCAATAAGAGTATAATTTTGCAACTCCATATGGACTTTTTGGATAAAAAGGAGTTTTTTCATTTTGTGGTGCTGTTTCTGGAAGTCCACCGAACAATTCGCTTGTTGATGCTTGATAAAACTTAGTCTTTATTCCTGTTTCTCTTATAGCATCTAATATTCTAAGTGTACTTACTCCTGTTGCTTCAGCAGTGTACTCTGGTGCATCAAAAGATACTTTCACATGAGACTGTGCTGCTAAATTATATATTTCATCTGGTCTTATTTTTTCTATAAGTCTATTTACATTGCTTGTATCCGTTATATCTCCATAGTGTAAAAATAATCTTACATCTTTTTCATGCGGGTCTTGATATAAGTGATCTATTCTTTTTGTATTGAAAGTACTTGCTCTTCTTATTATTCCATGTACTTCATATCCTTTTTCTAATAATAATTCTGCTAAGTAAGAACCATCTTGTCCTGTTATACCTGTTATTAACGCTACTTTTCTTTTTTCCATATTTATGCCTCCGCAATTATATTTGTATATTATAAGTAAACTACTTTATTTTGCTCTCTTAGTTCTTCTACTATTGCTTTTACATCTTGAGCTCTATTTTTTGGACAAACCATAACAGCATCTTTTGTAGAAACTACTATTAAATCTTTTATGCCTACTGCTGTTACTAACTTTTCATCTGAGTAAACTACAGAATTTTGAGTATCTATTGTTATAGTTTCTCCTCTTCTTATATTTCCGTTATTATCTGTTGGAAATATTGATCCTAACACATCCCAAGATCCTACATCATTCCATCCAAAATCCCCTGGAACAACCACAACATCATTACTTCTTTCCATTATTCCATAATCTACAGATATAGAAGGAATAGTTGGGTATATTTTTTCTATCATTTCTAATTCTTCTTCAGTACCTATATATTCACTTAATTCTTCAAGCTTATAATATACCTTAGGTAAATATCTTTTAAAATCTTCTAATACTTTAGAAACCTTCCATACAAACATTCCACTGTTCCATAGATACTCTCCAGATTCTACATATTTTACTGCTTTTTTAAAGTTTGGTTTCTCAACAAACTCTATAACTTCATATGAATATAAATCACTTTGTCTATCAAAATTTATATATCCATATCCAGTTGAAGGAAATGTAGGTTTTATACCTATAGTAACTAACTTATCCTTTTCTTGTGCTACTTTTATAGCTTTATTTAGTACATTTATAAATTCTTCTTCATTTTTTATAAAATGATCAGCAGGATATACACACATTATTCCATCTCCATGTTTTTTCATTATATTAAATGCTGCATATCCTATGGCAGCAGAAGTATTTCTTGCTACTGGCTCTTTTAATATATTTTCTTTTAAACATCTATCTTCTGTAATTTCTTTTAAAGCCTTGGCTTGAATCTTATTAGTAACTATGAATGAATTTTCTTTACACGATAATTTATTTACTCTATCTATAGTTTCATTTATTAATGTATCTGTTCCACTTAAATTTAATAATTGTTTAGGAGTAGCTTGTCTACTTATAGGCCAGAATCTAGTTCCCCCACCACCAGCCATTATAACGTTATAAATTTTCATATTTTCCCTCCTAACTTATAAATTTAATTAGCTCGTTGCAGAACTCTACAACTCGCATAAATACTACATTTAAATTTATAGAAATGGCTAAGTTTCCCCCATTTTGGGTATATATACATTAACTAGATGTGTATAACTCAAAATGAAAAAAGGAGGAAAAACTTATGCCAGTTCAAGCTAAACAATTAAACTTTTCTAATATTTCTTCTGATTTTGAAAAGTTTTTTAATCAAAATCAATACAATTTACTTTCTATGTTAAATCATTTTTTTGATATTAGTGATTTCATCCCACTTTCTTTTTATCAAAAATATTATTCTAATTTTGGACGTAAAAGAAATTTTTCTCTTGAATCT
>NZ_FRAE01000002.1 GCF_900142235.1 Tepidibacter formicigenes DSM 15518
CAAGGACGAAAGTCGGGCTTAGTGATCCGGTGGTTCCGAGTGGAAGGGCCATCGCTCAACGGATAAAAGCTACCCTGGGGATAACAGGCTTATCTCCCCCAAGAGTCCACATCGACGGGGAGGTTTGGCACCTCGATGTCGGCTCATCACATCCTGGGGCTGTAGTAGGTCCCAAGGGTTGGGCTGTTCGCCCATTAAAGTGGTACGCGAGCTGGGTTCAGAACGTCGTGAGACAGTTCGGTCCCTATCCGTCGCAGGCGTAGGAAATTTGAGAGGAGCTGTCCTTAGTACGAGAGGACCGGGATGGACATACCTCTGGTGCACCAGTTGTCACGCCAGTGGCATAGCTGGGTAGCTATGTATGGAATGGATAAGCGCTGAAAGCATCTAAGCGCGAAGCCAACCTCAAGATAAGATTTCCCACCGTAAGGGTAAGACCCCAGAAAGACTACCTGGTTGATAGGTCCAAGGTGTAAGCTCAGTAATGAGTTCAGCTTATGGATACTAATAGGTCGAGGACTTGACCTAGTATTAATCTGTTCAGTTTTGAAAGTATTAAATATGCGGGTGTAGCTCAGTGGTAGAGTTCCGGCCTTCCAAGCCGGCTGCGAGGGTTCGACTCCCTTCACCCGCTCCATTAAAATGAGATTATGTGGTTACAATAGCAAGGAGGATACACCTGTTCCCATTCCGAACACAGAAGTTAA
>NZ_FRAE01000081.1 GCF_900142235.1 Tepidibacter formicigenes DSM 15518
TTATTTGTAATATATCAAGTAAATGGATTTTTATAGATTATTTTACAATTTTTTACTCCCTATTGCACTTTTTACACGAATCGTGGCCGTACCCCAATACTGGATTAACTCCTGCATCTTGAAGCATATTAAGATGTTTTTTAAATGTTTGTTTCCCATAAGAATATTTCTGTTCAGCTCCTGTAATTCCATATCTGCTAATTAATTTTTGTAATTCTAAAAGTTTCTTTACTGTGCTATCCTTATAAACTTCCTTTAACTTCTTTTTAGAATGGTAAATATTGTAGTAATCTCCTTCAAAAACTATATTTCTTAATACTGTATTTAAATAATAATCCCTATCCAACTCACTCCAATAGTTAGGTAGTATATCACATAATCCCCAGTTTTTTAAATTATAATATATTCTAGGTCTTTTCAGCTGTGCTTCAAATCTCAACATATTTTCGTATCTATCATCAATAATAATATTTATATCTGCTTTATCTTCCTGCTCTTGCTCCTTATCATAAATATTTAAAATATAGGATTTAGAATTGTAATATAAACTAGTTTCATAAACATTATTTTGTTTTAAATGTCTATAGCTACTATAAGATTTTTTTATTAACTTTAAATATAAATCCTTGTATTCTGTTACAAAATCTAGTTTATAATCTACCCTACTAAGCTTCTCCATGTAGTTAGTGTAATTAAATATAGAATAAAAATGTTTCTTATATATCTCTACAAATGCATTATAATCTGCATCTGTTACAATATCTTTACCTAACAACTTACTAGGATTAATAACTATCTTTAACAAGTTAAACTTATCTATATAAGTGTAATTTATATTATCTTGTTGATATATATAATATAAATTATTATTATCTACTATAGGTCTAAATAAAGTTTTAATAATATTTATATCATCAGCTACTACTGTAGCTGTTAGCATTATAGTATCTATCATTTTTGCCATCTCCTCGGGAAATTTTTTTATTGTCTAAAATAAAGTAATTTCAATAGTTTCAGGTATATTAATGATTAAAAAATTTATATTGAATTAAGACTATTTATAGAAAAAATTTAAATAAAAAAGAGCATTTGCTAAATTAATAGCTCATGCTCTCATTTTTTTCCTTATTGTACTGCTCTACCAATCTATTATATATATGCTCGTATTCCTTAAATTCTACATAATCGTAATTTTCTAATCCTAGAGCTTCTTTTATATGAAAAATAGGTACATTTACATTTAAATTATCTATATTATCACTTGGACATACACCAAATCTATATCTAAAATCCCTTAAATTCTTAGAATACCAATCTCTTAAAAGGTCGTAGTTTATAAAATAGACATCTCCATCCATAAAAAAAACTAATTCTTCTGTAATATGTTTTGAATCTATTGCCCATCCAAGCTTTCCATTAGTCTGATACTCCAACATTATACAAGAATGTTTCTCTGTTACAAATTTTTCCTGTATTCTTAAAATCTTAACTGTTCCTGTTTGTCTACACCTATAATATAGAATTTTATCTACTCCTAAATGTTGCATATACTTATATAATTCATCTTTTTCGTATTTTATATTTATTATTTTTACTATATTCTCCTCCCCAAAGTAATACATATAAAAAGCCAAGCTTTTTAATTGATTTAATGGGTCGTTCTCTATTGCTAAACAATCCTTAAAAGATGCGTTAATATTAGTTTTAGCCATTATCTAGCACCTGCCTTTAGCTGTAATACCTTCTGCTCCAACAGGTCTAAATCTTCAGCTGTAAATTTTTCTTTTAATTTATCTACTGGTACTTTTAAGTTATACTCACTTAAACTACACATATAGATAGATTCAGATTCTACTTTTCCATCTTTTCTATAGCTCCTACAAAGATAAAAATAATAAATACATTCATCCCTTGTATTAATCTTTTGCTTAACTCCAATATACATACAAACATCCCCTTCACATAAAAAATAGTCCTTACATACTATTCCCAAGTAAAGGTACATTTGTGGTACTACAAATAAAAAAAGACACTTAAATTTTTACTAGAACTAAACAAATACCAATCGTTAATAACAGGACTACGCCCATAGAATATAAAGAGCCATTGTAGACAACACTAAAAAAGGAAAAACACTAGAATAAAAAATACTTTTATTAGTATCGTATCCTTACTAATAAAAGGGAAGTATAAATACTTCCCATATAAGAGTTCCATTTCAGTTCCTATTTTTTCATTTCTCTAACTATCTTCCTTACATATCTATCAGAAATATTTAACTCTTTAGCAATTTCAACTTGTTTTAATCCTTTTTCTAACAATTGTTTTATATTATTTATTTTATCCTGTTTAGCTTGTTGCCTTGATGTTAAGCCATTCTCATTCCTTCTTAATTCTTTCTGTTTAGCTTTTTGCCTTTTTTGATTCTCTTTCTGTCTACGATTATATTCCTCTTTAGATATTATTGTTTTAAGTTCCTTCTGTTCAGATTCAGTAATCCCAAGCATTTCAATAATAGCTTCATTTCTAAAGTTATACTGTTTCCTTTCAACATTTCTTGTTTTACTTTCAATATTTTTTTCTATAAGTGGTCTTTTAAATCTTTGATTAAATTCAAGCATCATTCTTTCAGCTTCTTTTGCTGCATCTTCAGGACTATCTCCTATTAGTAAACTCTGCATAGCAAAGTTTCTGTATAAAAAGCACATAAGCTCACGATACCCATGACAGCTAAAATTCCTAAGTTCCTGTAACTTCTCCAAATCTCCAAGTCTTGTAACTAATAGATTATATAAATTAAAAAAGTTATATACTTTCTTCTTACCCTTATTCTTTTTCTTCTGCTCTTTCCATTTATCGTACCAATTCGGTAGCTTTGGCATCCATTTTTGAAGTTCTCTAAGTTCATATAATTTATTCTTATAAATTTTAGTACTAACTATATCCATAGTTTTAGAATTATATGTATGTAAAAATCTTGTTGAAGTAGTTAAATTAACTGATTTATCAGCATTAAAATCACTTAATTTATTTGATATTTCTTTTTGTATTCTTCTAGCAAGTGTTTTAGCTTTATCAGTTGCATTAACTGGATATTTTATTTTGTATGTAATATGAAAATTATTACCTGTATATATAATTGCACTAGGACAAGGAATAACTTGTCCAAAATATTCTAACTCTAGCATTTGTATAAATTCATCTTTAGAAAGATTTTTAAATAAAGATTTTTTATAATCTATGTCTATTAATATATTATTTATAGCCCCTAGATTATCCTCAGACGAGTTTTTATATTCTCTATATGTATTTACACTATAAAATAAATTTATAGGCTCAAATCGACTGTTATTTAAGATTTCCTTTAATACTTTAAAACTCCTAAGTTGCTTTACTGTATAACTTCTATAAATATATATTCCATTTGCATAATAATCTATATTATTAAATATCTTTATATACTGCTCAGGCTTTGCTCCTATTAGCATATCCCTTAAAAATTTTTGTATTTCTTTTACTTCTTTATCTGTAAATTTTTTATTTTGTATATTGTTTATTTTTTGCACTGCTACAGCCATAAAAATATCCCCCAAATTTTAAAATATTTATTGAAGGACTTTTCATACCCTTATAGAAATGTTATACTATTAGCATAAAAATCGTATATAAGCCCTAAAAAGGGTATAAAAAGTCCAATAAGAAGAAGTAAGTCCCTAAAGTTTGGTCGCTGGAGGGACTTCTTCTTTTTTTGTCTAAATATGTATTCTATATTTCTTTTTCAAATCCTTTTTTATCCTATTAAGAGTATACTATAATTTTATCCCTTTAATCAACTAAAAGTATTGAAATAACTAGTGTCGGATATTATGATATAAATGTTTTTTGATTCTTAAAGATAGTTATTTTTTTTACTTTCAATGACCTGTAAATATTTTAAGAAAATTTTTCTCATAAATGCACCCATTGAAAATACTTGCTTTCAGAAAAACAGACAAGCAATTTCAGTAATTTCAACTTATTTGACTACCTATAATGATTTTGGTAGTCTAAATATAAAGCATCTCAAATTAAGGTGTAAACTCAATTCTAGAGATTTCTATAATATTAAAGTATTCGTTACCTCTTGGTATAATCTATAATTTAATTATGATAGATTATACGAGGAGGTGATTTAGTGAATACATATTTCGAAATTAAAACAAAAAATATAGCCATAAAGATAGGTGGCTCTATCCATACGGCTATACTGTGTTACTTTTTTATTAAGTTCTTATTTTAATATTTTATTTCTTTGGCAGCCTTCATTGGCTACTTTTTTTCACGCTTGCGTGAACAATACTTATATGTTTATATTAGTACATACATTTGTATGTTGTCAAATTTATTTGATACATTTTCGTATACCTCTACTAAAATATGTAATGAAAAATCAAATCTATAAAAAAAATATAACTACTGCCTAATTACAGTAGTTATATTTTTCCTTTTCTTTAATATCTGCTTGCATTTTAATCTTGCAATATCTTTCCAGTTTTCTGCTTTATATCTATCTTTTTTAATTTAACTTTTATTTTTAAAATTTCTTTAGGTAAGCTTTCCATAGCCTCAGCTCCCAATGTAATAACAATTAACATTATATCATTTTTAAATCTTACTTATGTTTTTCCATATATTCCTTTAAAGCCATACTTATTAATTCTTTTTTAGAAAACTTATTATGTTCCACACAAAACTTAGTCCAGTCTTCCCAAACAAATTCGTTTACTCTTACAGCTTTAGGATACTGTTTTAAGTGCCTATCGTCTATTAAATCTATAGTTATATTACTACTGTTATGTACTTCCATATTCTTTTTAAATCTATCTATCATTTCTTTTAAAATATCATAGTCTGACCTTAGCAGCTCCACTATTTTATTATCTAATACTTTAACAAACTGCTCTATTGTATTAGTTTGTGTATTAGCAACTGTATTAACATCTATAACTTCTAATGTATTAGATGTTGTATTAGTTCCTGTATTAGCTATATTTGTATTACTCTTTGTATTAGCATCTAATACATATTTATTATCTACTAAAATATATCCCTGTTTTTTTAAATATCTCGTCATAGAATCCAATCTTTTATATCCTAATTCTTTGGCTATTTCCTGTCTAGTAAATCCCTGCTCTTGCAGGTCTAAAATCTTATCTATTTTATTCAACTTTATCTCCTCCTAATACACATTGTATTAGCTATGTATTACCCAATTTAATACAATACTAATACACAATGTATTAGTTCTCCTTACAGATGTTAATATCCTTTATTTTCTTGCTCTTCTAGCTATTATAACTTTTCTTCTTTGGAATTTATTTTTATTTTTTAAAGTTAGAATCATAATTATAACTAATAAACTTGATAACAATAATACTGGTAAACTAACATTAAAAGTTATCATCTTTTTTTCATCTCCTTTATTTTTTCCTAAATTATATCATACTTAAATTTTTTTCGATAAATCCAACAGCACCAACTACATCTATTTCCTTAACTGAATCCATTTTAAGCCATCGTAAAGTATCCCCCTATGTATTTATAAAAAATTAAAAAAGTGGTATAATAAATATAGTTTAAATATATGTGTTCTTATTATTGGCAGTAACTATCTACTTTTAAGTTAAAGTCAATACTTAACTTATTTTTACATGAGCTTTAGTATTGCTGCTAAAAGATAAGTGCTTTTATTAGCACTTATTTTTTTGTCTTAACAGAAATAAAAAAATACTTTATTTTACATCTTCTTGCTTTTGCTCCCATTGTTTTGCTAATTTATAAAAAGTAGTTTTCTTTAATCCTAGTTGCTCCATAGCCTTTACAGCTGTAATCTCTTTATTTTTCCAAGACTTATAAACTTCTTCCCAATTGCTTGGATACTCTGCTTTAGGTCTACCTATATGCTTTCCTTTTGCCTTAGCTATTTCTATTCCTTCCTTTTGTCTTTGCTTTATTTTCTGTCTTTCCTTTTCTGCCATGTATGTAAGTAGTTCAAATACAATATTAGATATTAAATTACGTTCTAAATCTGATTTATCCTTAGTGTTAAGTATTGGATTATCTATTACAACAATGTTTACTCCTTGCTTAGTTAATTCGTTCCATTCTTCTTTTATCATATTCATATCTCTGCCTAGTCTGTCCAATTCCTTAATTATAAGAGTATCTCCTTTTCTTATACTTCTTTTAAGTGCCTTCCAATCTTCTCTATTAAAGTCCTTACCACTCTGTCTATCTATGTATACATCTCTTTCATCTATTACAAGCTTATGCTTATCACAATAATCTGTAATTGCTTTTATTTGTCTCTCTATATTTTGGTCTTTAGAGCTAACTCTTATATATGCAAATATTCTATTATCCATTTTCTACACTCCTTCTGTTCTTTTCTTACGCTTTAATTATATGCGTATCGTTCGTAAAAGTCAATGTTTTTTTATAAACGTTTGTAAATTGATTTCATATAGTTTACGAACTAAACATGTAGGAGTGTTTCTACAGTTCGTAAAGGTGTACTTTTTCGAACTGAATGTGAATAAAAAAAGAAACTCCCCTTGATACTAGGAAAGTTTCTTAGATACTTATTACTTATTCAAATCTTCCATTATAACTGTAGCAATAGCTTCTGCTAGTTTAACAGGTACAGCATTTCCCACCATTTTATATCCATGCATAACAGATTCATATATAAACTTAAAATCATCAGGAAAGGATTGTATTCTAGCACATTCTCTAACTGATAATCTTCTATATGGATATGGTGTGTTTTCATCAAATTTCCATTCATCTTTACCCACTTTAATCATAGGTGCTGATGCTGGATGTAATGGTGCATGTCTTCCTCCAGCTTGAATTGTAAAAGATTGTTCATTCCAATCTTTTTTTCTATTTCTAGACATATATATACTAGAAAATCCACCTATTGCATATTCATGATTTAAAACATCTAATTGCTCATTTGCTTTGTTCTTCTCTCTTGCAGCTAAAGGCTCTGGTAAATCTCCAATACATTCTCTCAAAGTAACTTTAGGATATACTTTTAATTTATCTAATTTTACAAAATCAAAGCTTATGTTTAAATCTTTTCTATATCCTATTAAAAATACTCTTTTTCTTTCTTGACATACTCCAAAATCACTTGAGTTTAATATATTAAACTTTACATTGTACCCATTTTCACCACATACTTCGAAGAGTTTTATAATATTTTCAAAAGTCTGTATATGTCTTTTGGACACCATTCCAGGAACATTTTCAACAACAAAAAACTTGGGATTTATATCTTTTAATAATCTTAAATACTCATAAAACAAAGCCCCTCTATCATCTTCTATTCCTCTCATTGCTCCTGCTAATGACCAACTTTGACATGGTGGTCCACCTATAACTCCATATATTTCTTCATTAGGAATATCAGTAATTTTAACATCTGTAATTGACTTTGTTTCTAATATTGTATTTGGATGATTATATCTATATGTATCCCATATTTTTTTATCTTTTTCATTAGCCCATATAATATTAAATCCTGCATTCTCAAATCCTCTATCTAGTCCACCTGCTCCTGAAAAAAAAGAAACTACTTTCATTAAAATATGTCCTCCTTAAAAGCTTGTTTTATATAAAATTGCGTCAACATATTTTACTGGATTATTAGGATTCTTAATCTCTACATTTTCCATGCTCAACAATCCACTATCTATATATTTATTTAACTCTTCTTTATACTTATCATCTATCTTGTTAAAATCACTTTTTAACATTAATACATATGCTCTAAAGTTATCATCTTTAAAATAATCTTTTGTTAAATAAGAAAAAACTTTCATTGGATGTTTTATAGACCACATTCCTCGAATTCTTAATTCAGTTATTTTAAGAGGGTCTACATTATGAATCTTTCCTAGTTCATTAGTTTCTGAAAAATCAACTCCACTAATTTCTTCTATTCCTTCTTTTATTACTTCTTTATATCTTAAATAAGTTTGCTGGTCTGCACAATAAGTATTTCCATACAATAGCCACAATACTTTTAGTTTATTTTGTTTGCTATCTATGTTTCCAATTGCATACACTATATCTTTTTTATCCCATCCTCCAAATTCATCTTCACAAGTTCTACAAGCTTCGGTAATTAATTTTGAATTTGAATATATATAATCTTTAGGATAAGAACTATTTAAAGCAATATTCCCAAAGCCTAATCCTTGAATTTTTTTTACTTCTACAGCTATATGTTTTTTTACTATAAAATCTGGAGGATTGTTCTTAGCTCCTGAATATGATAAATATTCACTATAAATTCTATCTTTTTTATCAAAATCTTGTTCATCTAATGAATTACAGAATAAATCCTTAATATAGTACTCTAAAGCATCTCCCATATTATTTGCTCTATTACTTCCACCATAAATTTCCAACAACTTATTATTTCTTGATTCTAATAAATTTTTTAATGCTACTAAAACATTTGTATTCATTGCAAAAACAGCCCCTTCACAAAATAATATAATACTATAAAATAAATATTTTGTCTTAATTATATAGAAATTCACGGCTAATGTGAAAATTTACATAAAAAAGGGAACTGGCAGAGATGTCAGTTCCCTTCAGGATTAAATAACATAACATTTCAATAATTTGAGATTTTAAACATTTCAACTCCCTTTATTCTACTAAATTAAATAAAGTTTTACAACAAAATTTTTTTGATATAATAAACATAAATTTTACAATATAAGATTAAGCTAAGGAGGCAGAAAATGATACAAGAAGAGGTGTATAAACACATTAAAATTGAAACAGTAGAAAGAAATATAAAAAATAAAACTTATACAGTTTATTTACTTAAATTTAAGGAAAGTATTATAGGTAAAAGCTGTAGTAAATGTCTAGAAATCTTACCACTATCAAATTTTAATAATAGTATAAATGGTATAGCATCTAAACATGCATATTGTAAAACTTGCCACAGAAATTACACTAAACAAAAAGAAAAAGAAGCTAAAGCAAAAAAATTATTTGAAAAATTATTAAAAGAAAAGAATATAGATAAGTTAAATAAATTAATACAATGCCTAGAATCTTAAAAATTTAAAACTTCCTCTACAGTAAGAGGAAGCATAAGTTTGTGTCGTCTAATTAGATAGAGCTTAGCAAGTCATATTTATATTTTTCTTTTCTCTATAATACATTCTAAAATAACTTTTCAGAACGATACCAGCATTTTCAATACATTTGCATATCTTAATATAACGTAAATCGTTCTATTTTTAATTCTGAAAAATGATAACAAATAGAAGTAGACTACTATAAATAGGCTTTTAAAAAGAATTTTTATAGTTAATAGTACATTTTGTCATCCAAGAGATAAACTACTCTGTATGAGCCTGTAAAATCCTTAGAAGGGTATTTTTTCAATCAACTATACTG
This sequence comes from Tepidibacter formicigenes DSM 15518, assembly GCF_900142235.1. Taxonomy (GTDB): domain Bacteria; phylum Bacillota; class Clostridia; order Peptostreptococcales; family Peptostreptococcaceae; genus Tepidibacter; species Tepidibacter formicigenes. The sequence goes on from NZ_FRAE01000081.1 coordinate 9,472, forward strand.
TAACTATTTAATACTAATATAATAACAACTAAAATATATCTACTTAACATCATCATTTTTTAGACCTTTCCAATTATTTATTTTATATATATTTTCTTTTGTGAAATTAAAAAGAACAGGTAAATACGTTATACCTGCATCCTTTGGTATCAATACTGGGGTATGGCCACGATTCGTGTAAAAAGTGCAATAGGGAGTAAAAATATGGAAATAAAGTTTTTTTACTCCGTACTTTTGAATATATCTATATC
>NZ_FRAE01000032.1 GCF_900142235.1 Tepidibacter formicigenes DSM 15518
GCATTAATCATAGATTCAAGAGAAAAATTTCTTTTACGTCCAAAATTAGAATAATATTTTTGATAAAAAGAAAGTGGGATGAAATCACTAATATCAAAAAAATGATTTAACATAGAAAGTAAATTGTATTGATTTTGATTAAAAAACTTTTCAAAATCAGAAGAAATATTAGAAAAGTTTAATTGTTTAGCTTGAACTGGCATAAGTTTTTCCTCCTTTTTTCATTTTGAGTTATACACATCTAGTTAATGTATATATACCCAAAATGGGGGAAACTTAGCCATTTCTATAAATTTAAATGTAGTATTTATGCGAGTTGTAGAGTTCTGCAACGAGCTAATGGAGATTTTATGTAAGGGGGAATGATTATGTGTCAAAAAAATAAATTTAAAATAGCACTATGTCAAACTTTAGTTGAAGATAATAAAGAAAATAATATAAAAAGAGTTGTAAAACTTATAGAAGAAGCTGTAGATAATGGTGCGAAAATAATTTCTTTAGGAGAGATGTTTAATTGTCCTTATAGAAATGATGCTTTTAAGATATATGCTGAAGAAGAAGGTAAAAGTGAAACTTTAAATATATTATCATCTATTGCAAAAGAAAAAGGAGTATATATTATAGGTGGGTCTGTTCCTGAAAAAGAAGGTGAAAAATATTATAATACATCTTTTGTATTTGATAAAGAAGGAAAAATAGTAGGAAAACATAGAAAAGTTCATTTATTTGATATAGATATTAAAGATAGAGTTAAAATGAAAGAATCAGATACATTCTCTTATGGTAAAAATATAACTGTATTTGATACCCAGTATTGCAAAGTAGGGATTGCTATATGTTATGATATGAGATTTCCTGAAATATTTAGAATAATGGTTCAAAAAGGGGTAAAACTTATAATAGTTCCTGCTGCATTTAATTATGTAACAGGACCTGCTCATTGGGAAATTATTATAAGGGGTAGAGCTATGGATAATCAAGTTTATTTTTGTGCAGTAAGTCCAGCTAGAAATGAAAATGAAAGCTATTTAGCTTATGGACATAGTATAATCTGTGATCCTTTTGGGAAAATATTAGGAGAACTTGATGAAAAGGAGGGAATACTATATTCTGAGATAGATTTAGACTATCTTGAAAAAGTAAGAAGTGAGCTTCCTCTCTTAAAGCACAGAAGGCTTGATTTATATTCTGTTAATGAAAAATAAATTTAAAATAAAATATAAAATTTTAAAAATAAAATATATTAGAAATTAATGTAATATTAATGTATAATTATAATGTAAATTTAAATATTATTTATGAAAGGAGAAAAAAATGAACAAAATAACTTTTAATTATTCTAATGCACTAAATTTTGTGAGAAAAGAAGAAGTGGATTTTATGGTTCCGTCTATAAAGATGGCTCATGAGCTTTTACACAACAAAACAGGTCCAGGAAACGATTTTTTAGGATGGCTTGATCTTCCTTTAAATTATGATAAAGAAGAGTTTGAAAGAATAAAATTAGCTGCTGAGAAAATAAAGAATAATTCAGATGTTTTATTAGTAATAGGAATAGGAGGATCTTATCTTGGAGCTAGAGCAGCTATAGAAATGCTTGGACATTCTTTTAGAAATAATTTATCTAAAGAAGATAGAAAAGCTCCTGAGGTTTATTTTGTAGGTAATAATATTAGTTCTACATATATTATGAATTTAATGGATGTAATAAAAGATAAAGATATATCTATAAATGTTATATCTAAATCAGGAACTACTACAGAACCTGCTATTGCTTTTAGAATATTTAAGGAATATTTAGAAAATAAATATGGGAAAGAAGAAGCTAAAGAGAGAATATTTGCAACAACTGATGCTAAAAAAGGTGCCCTAAGACAGCTTGCAGAAAATGAAGGATATGAAACGTTTATAATTCCAGATGATGTAGGAGGACGTTTCTCAGTTTTAACTGCTGTCGGACTTTTACCTATAGCTACAGCTGGAATTAATGTAGATGATATAATGAAGGGTGCATTAGATGCACACAATGAATATAATAATGCTAATTTAGAAGAAAATCACTGCTATCAATATGCAGCTGTAAGAAATGTTCTTCATAGAAAAGGAAAAAATATAGAGCTTATGGTAAACTATGAGCCATCTCTTCATTTTGTTGCTGAGTGGTGGAAGCAATTATATGGAGAAAGTGAAGGAAAGGATCAAAAAGGAATATTCCCAGCTTCAGTTGATTTTTCAACAGATCTTCATTCAATGGGACAGTATATTCAAGATGGTAGAAGAGATTTATTTGAAACAGTATTTAATGTAGAAAATCCTAGAAGAGAAATAACTATTAAAGAAGATGATAAAAATCTAGATGGGCTTAATTATTTAGCAGGAAAAACTGTGGACTTTGTAAATAAAAAGGCTTTTGAAGGAACAGTACTTGCACATGTTGATGGAAATGTTCCAAATTTAGTAATTAATATACCGAGCTTAACTGAATATTATTTTGGATATTTAGTGTATTTCTTTGAAAAAGCTTGTGCAATAAGCGGGTATATATTAGGAGTAAATCCATTTGATCAACCAGGAGTTGAAGCGTATAAGAAAAATATGTTTGCACTTCTTGGAAAACCAGGATTTGAAAAAGAAAAAGAAGAATTAGAAAAAAGATTAAATAAATAAATTTTAAAAAGCTCTAAGTACAACCTTAGAGCTTTTTAAAATATAAGTATTGACAAAGGTTTTCCTGATGTGTTATTATTTAATTATCAAAATTAAATGATAAATTTAGTGCGTTACTGTAAAAAAGGCGTAAACTTATGTACAAATATGAGAGGAATTATATTTGTATATAAGTTTACGCCTTTTTATAACGAATAGGAAATTATATTCCTATTTAAATTGTGGATAAATATAAATTCCGTTATGAGTTTTAAGCAACGGAATTCGTTAGAATTCGTTGGCGCCATGAAATTTCAAAAAAGTCTACATTGTAAAATCTTTAGAATAAAGACTTTTTTATTTCCAAATTCTTATAGGAGGGATTAGATTGAATAAAAATAATTTTAGAATACTAAAAGTTTTAAATAATAATATAGTTTTAGCTTTTGATTTGAAGAATAAGGAAGAAACTATAATTATGGGAAGAGGAATAGGATTTGGAAAAAAGGAAAATAAAAAGGTGTATATTCCATATGACAATATAGAAAAGTCCTTTATAGCTTATGATGAGAAAATGAAAAATGAATATTTTAGGATTGTAAAACAAATAGATTCAAAGATAATAGAAATAAGTGAAAAAATTATAGATATTGCTGAAAAAAAATTAGGAGATTTAAATAGTCATATTCACATATTACTTACAGATCATATAGGATTTGCCATAGAAAGAATAAAAGCAGGTCTTGAAATAAGCAATCCTTTCATTGATGAAATTAAGATTTTATATCCAGATGAATTTGATATTGCTTCTATAGGAATAAATATGATAAAGGAAGAATTAAATGTAGATTTAGGATATGGAGAAATAGGCTTTATAACTATGCATCTTCATTCTGCAAGAAAGAACACTAATGTAAAGGAAACTATAAAGAATACTAGAATTTTAAATGAAATAATTGAAATAATAGAAGGTGGTTTAAATATAAAATTAAATAAGACAGGTTATAATTACAAAAGATTAATACATCATTTACAAGGTGCTTTGGATAGAATAAAAAATAAAAAATATATAGAAAACCCATTGTTAAATAATATAAAGGAAGAATTTAAGGATTCTTTTGAAATAATAAAAAAAATAAAAGGAAAAATTGAAGAAGAATATAAAACTATTGTTCCAGAACAAGAACTTGGATATATGGCAATTCATATAGAAAGATTAAAAATTAAATGATAAATTAGGTACGTTACTGAAAATCAGGCGTAAACCTACGAGATGGAAAATAATTTTTCTGTCTATAGGTTTGTGCCTTTTTATAATTTAAAATAATTACAAATAAGTAAAAGGAGGAATTATAATGAGTAATAGTAATGTTTTTGGCAAGTTTCAGAAATTAGGAAAGTCTCTAATGCTACCTATAGCTGTAATGCCTGTTGTGGCTATATTTTTAAGATTAGGTGTACTTTGGAATTTACCATTTATAACAGCAGCAGGATCTTCGGTATTTAATAATTTACCAGTTTTATTTGCAATAGGTGTAGCAATAGGATTTGCTAAAGATGGTCAAGGATCAGCAGGTCTTGCTGGTGCTGTTGGATATTTTACTTTAGATTCTTGTGCTAAAGCTATAAATGCTGATATTAATATGGGAGTTTTAGCAGGTATGATAGCAGGAATTTTAGCAGGAAATCTTTATAATAAGTATCATGATATTAAACTTCCTGATTTTTTAGGATTTTTTGGTGGAAAGCGTTTTGTACCTATTATAACATCTGTATGTTGTATAATGTTAGGACTTGTATTTGGTTATATTTGGCCTTATGTTGGAGGTGGAATAGACTCTGTTGGTAATTGGATAATAGGAACAGGCTCAATTGGATTATTTGTATTTGGATTATTAAATAGATTATTAATTCCTACTGGACTTCATCATATTATGAATAATATAGTATGGTTTATATTTGGAAATTACAATGGAGTTACAGGAGATTTAAATAGATTTCTTGCAGGAGATGCAAGTGCAGGAATGTTTATGACTGGATTTTTCCCTATAATGATGTTTGGCCTTCCAGCAGCAGCTTTAGCTATGTATACTACAGCTAAAAAGGAAAATAAAAAGGCTGTAGCAGGTGTTTTAGCATCAGTTGCTTTTACAGCATTTTTAACTGGTATTACAGAACCATTAGAATTTATGTTTATGTTTATAGCACCAGCTTTATATTTAGTTCATGCAGTTCTTACAGGAATATCCATGGCACTAACATATACACTTGGAATACACCATGGCTTTGGATTTTCAGCAGGAGCTATAGATTATATAATAAATATGAATTTAGCTACTAAAGGATGGCTTTTAGTACCTGTAGGATTAGTATTTGGTGTAATATATTACTTTGTATTTGTGTTTGCAATTAAGAAATTTAATATAAAAACTCCTGGTAGAGAAGATGTAATAGAAGAAAATGATTCTGATAATTCAACAAAAAAAGATAATATGGATGAATCAGCTAAAGCATATTTACAAGCTTTAGGTGGAAAAGAAAATATAATAGAATTAGATTCTTGTATAACTAGACTTAGACTTACATTAAAAGATACTTCTATAGTTGATGAAAATAAACTAAAAAGTTTAGGAGCATCAGGAGTATTAAAAATAAATGATAAGAATATGCAAGTTATTGTTGGAACTAAGGTAGAACTTTTATCTACAAGAATGAAGAAGCTTTTATAAAAGCTTCTTCAAATCTTTAGGAGATGATTTTATGAAAGCCATTATAAATGGAAAAATAATTTTAGAAGATAGCATTTTAAATAATTATATACTTTTATATGATAAAGAAGTAATAGATATCGTAAAAAAAGATGAATTTAATATAACCGATATTGAAGAAATTATAGATGCAAAAGACAATTTTGTGTCTCCTGGTTTTATTGATCTTCATATCCATGGCAGTGGAGGCTTTGATACTATGGATGCTACATTTGAAGCAGTAAATAATATTTCAAAATCCATAGTTAAAACTGGAGTAACATCTTTTTTACCTACTACAATGACTATGCCTAAAAAAGATATAATAAATGCTTTAGAAAATATAAAAAAATGCATAAATAAAGTAGAGGGTGCTAAAATTTATGGAGTTCACCTAGAGGGTCCATTTATAAATAAAAAATATAAAGGTGCTCAAAACGAAAAATATATATTAAAGCCAGATTATGAATTTATAAAACCATATTTAGATATTTTAAAAATAATAACTTTTGCTCCAGAAGAAGATGAAGAATATAAATTTATAGAAAATATGAAAAAACATAAAAATATAACCCTCTCCATAGGACATACTAATGCTACTTTTGAACAAGCATTAAGAGCCATGGATAATGGAGTGAATTATGTTACACACACATTTAATGGAATGAATGGGCTTCATCATAGAAATCCAGGTGTTATAGGAGCTGTATTTTCAAGGGATATATATTGTGAGATAATAGCTGATACTATTCATGTTCATAAAGGATTTTTCCAAGCCTTTATAGATATAAACAAAAAGGATAAAGTAATTTTAATAACAGATTCTATGAGAGCAGGATGTATGAAATGTGGAGAATATGACTTAGGTGGACAAAGGGTAATAGTAGATGAAAATAGTGCAAGACTTGAAAATAAAACTTTGGCAGGGAGTATACTTAAATTAAATGAAGCAGTAAAAAATATAAAAGACAATACAAACTATAAATTAAATGAAATAGTTAATATGGCAAGTTTAAATCCTGCAAAAGCTATAGGATTAGATGATAAATTAGGAAGTATAGGAAAAGGAAAAATGTCAGATTTAGTGATATTTGATAAGAATATAAATATTTTAAAAACTATAATTAATGGAAATGCTGTGAGGTGAAGTTTTAATGAGAATTATTTGTGTTGATAACTATAATCAGGTTAGTAAAAAAGCTGCAAATATTGTGGCTAGTCAGCTTATATTAAAACCTAATAGTGTTTTAGGACTAGCTACTGGTTCCACTCCTCTTGGAATGTATAAACAGCTTATAAAAACTTACGAAGATGGACATATTGATTTTGAAGAAGTTACTACTTTTAATTTAGATGAATATTACGGATTAAATAAGAATAATGAACAAAGTTATTATTATTATATGTATGAAAATTTCTTTAAATATATTAATATAGATATGAATAAAGTTAATATACCAAATGGCATGGCTAAAAATATTGATGATGAGTGCTTAGAATATGAAAGAAAAATAAGAAAAGCTGGAGGAATAGATATTCAAGTTTTAGGAATAGGAAGAAATGGTCACATAGGATTTAATGAGCCTGATATAAAATTTGAAGCTTTAACTCACATGGTTAATTTAGATGAACAAACTATAAAGGATAATTCTAGATTTTTTGATTCTATAGAAGACGTTCCAACTAAAGCAATAAGTATGGGAATAAAAACTATAATGCATGCAAAAAAAATAATTCTTTTAGCTAGTGGTATTGAAAAATCAGATGCAATTTATAAAGCTATTTATGGTAAAATAACTCCAAAGCTTCCTGCATCAGTTTTACAGCTTCATCCAGATGTAGTATTTATAGTTGATAAAGAAGCTGCATCTAAATTAGATTTAGAAAAATTAAAGGAAGAATATTTATAGGAGGTAGTAAAATGTTTAGTTTTTTTGTAAAAAATAAAGAATTAATTATAAAAGCACCTTTTGATGGAGAAATTGTAGATATAACAAAAGTAAATGATGAGGCTTTTTCTAGCAAAATGCTTGGAGATGGAGTAGCTGTGATACCAAGCAATAATATTGCTGTAGCACCTTGTGATGGAACAATAACTCAAATTTTTCCAACTAATCATGCATTTGGAATAACAACAAAAGAAGGAATTGAAATATTGGTTCATATAGGTATAGATACAGTTAGTTTAAAAGGAGAAGGATTTAAAAGACTTATAGAGGTTGGAAGTAAAGTAAAAAAAGGAACACCTATCATTGAAGTTGATTTAGAATATATAAAAAAATATGAAAAAGATACAATAACTCCTATAATTATAACTAATATGGATAATGTAGAAAGTATGGATAAAAACTTTAATAATATTGAAGAAATTTTAAAAATAAAGGTTAAAAAATAACATAGAGCTTTAAAAGCTCTATATTTTTTTTACCTTAAATTATCCTTAAATTTTACTGGATTCGATTGACAAAATATAACTTTTTTAGGATAATACATACAAAATATAATAATGTATACACTAAATTTACAGGAGAAAAGGAGGAAATAAAATGAGAAAGTATTTAAAATCCATAATATCTATTTTAGTATGTACTTTACTTTTTAATGGATTTCTATTTGGCATTCAAATACCTGTATATGCAGATTCATTAAATTCACAATTTGTAGAAAACAATATATACAGTGGATTTAATCTTAAATCTAAAAGGTATATAGAGGATATACAATCTACACTTATGGAATTTAATCATATTAAAAGTGGAGCGAAGCTTTATTATTTACAAAATAAGGACAATAATAAAAGATTTTCTATAAGCTTTAAAACTCCACCTACTGATAATACAGGAGTGAATCATATAATAGAGCATTCGGTTTTATGTGGGTCTAAAAAATATCCAGTAAAGGATCCTTTTTTATTAATGAAAAAACAATCTCTTCAAACTTTTTTAAATGCTATGACAGCAGCAGATTATACTACTTATCCTGTTGCTAGCAAAAATGAGAAAGATTTAGAAAATTTAATGAGTGTATATTTAGATGCTGTATTTTATCCAAATATATATAGTAATCCTAAAATATTTAAGCAAGAAGGTTGGCATTATGAACTAGAGTCACCTGAGTCAGAAATTGAGATTAACGGAATAGTTTATAGTGAAATGAAGGGCGCTTATTCATCTCCTTATAGATTATTATTTAATGAAATAACTAAATCTCTTTATCCAGATACTATATATAAATATGAATCAGGTGGAAATCCTGATGAAATACCAAATTTAACTTATGAAAAGTTTATAGATACTCATAAAAAATATTATGTTCCATCTAATAGCTGTATTTTCTTATATGGAAATTTAGATATTGAAAAAGAGCTAAAATTCATAGATAAGAATTATCTTAGTAAGTTTGATAAAAAAGAAGTGGATACTTCTATAAAAAAACAAAATCCTTTAGCAAAAAGAAAAGTAAAAATAGGATATTATCCTATACCTAAAGATAGCGATATTAAAGATAAAACTTATTTATCTTTAAACTATGCAATAAATAATATAAGTGATGAAGATTCAATAGGTATGAGTATACTAAGTGATTTACTTACAGGGAGTGACTATTCTCCACTAAAAAAGGCATTAAAGGAAAATAATATAGGACTAGATTCTGGAGCTATGTATGATCCTTCTTATATGCATCCAACATTTAGTATTTTAGTGGAAAATGCAAATGAACAGGATAAGGAAAAATTTGAAAAAATAGTAGATGATACTTTGAGAAAAGTTATAAAAGAAGGTTTTGATGAACAATCTAAGAATAAATTAGAATCTATTTTTAATTCATATGAGCTTGTAAAAAGAGCTGTAACAAATAGTAATTTTAAAGGTCAAGTTTATGAAATGCTTGTTGTAAATAGTTGGCTTTATGATCAAAATCCTATTAAGCAATTACAACTAGATTCTAAATTTAAAACTTTTAAGGGAAAAATAGATGAAAAGTATTTTGAAAATTTAATACAAAAATATTTATTAAATAATAATCATTCATCTTTAGTAGTCCTAAAGCCAAAACAAGGGTTAGAAGAAGAAAATATAGCTAAACTTAAAAATAAGCTTTCTGAGTATAAATCAAAGCTTTCAAAAGAGGAGATAGATAATTTAGTTAAAGAGACACAGGAGTTAAAAAAATGGCAGGAAACTCCAGACTCAAAAGAAGCAATAGCTACAGTACCAACTTTATCTTTAAGCGATTTAAATACAAAAGTAGATAAAATTCCAACAGTTGAAAAAAGTAAAAATGGAATTAAAATATTATCACATTCACTTTTTACAAATGGAATAGACTATACAAAAATGTATTTTGACACTTCTAAAGTACCTCAAGATAAGCTTTTATACTTAAGTTTATTATCTTATGTTTTAGGAGATATGGATACAGATAAGTCTGACTATATGGAACTTGAAGATAAAATGGATAGATATATAGGTGGAATTAGCTTTGATGCTACAACCTTTAGAAAGTATAATAGTGATAAATATGAACCTAGAATGGTTGTAGATATTGTTTCTCTTAATGATAAACTGCCTTATGCTTTTGAAATTTTAGATGAGATAATAAACCATACTAAATTTACAAATAAAGAGCATTTAAGAGAAATTATTCAAATGCAAAGAGCTGATTTTGAAAATAATATTAGCAATGCTGGAATGGGAATTGCTATAAGTCGTGCAGGAGCTTATATATCTGATGAAGGAAAATATAATGATTATTTAAACAATATAGATTTCTATAAATTCATATGTGATTTAGATGATAACTTTGATCGAAAGTATGATGAAATAGTAAAAAATTTAGACTATGTAAACAAATTAGTTTTTAATAAAGAAAATTTAATTGTAAGTTATACAGGAGATGAAAAAGGCTATTTAAAATTTGAAGAATTATTTAATGATTTTTCTAATAAAATAAAGGATGAAAAATATTCAACTCAAATATATAAATTTGACGATAATTCTAATGATGAAGGTTTTATTATTCCTTCTAAAGTTCAATATATAGCTAAAGTAGGAAAAATGGAATCTGATTTTAAAGAAATTGGCAAATTAATGGTTCTTAAAAATATACTAGATAATGATTATTTATGGCAGGAAGTTCGTGTTAAAGGTGGAGCATATGGTGGAGGAGTTTCTATAAGAAGCAATAGTGTAATGTTTGTTTCTTGGGAAGATCCTAACTTAAAGGAAACTTTAAATATATTTGATAAATCTGTTGACTATTTAAAAAATTTCAATGCGGATGAGAGAGAAATGACAAACTTTATTATAGGAACCTTTGCTTCCCTTGATACTCCAGCAGATCCTGATGCTAAGGCTGCCATGGCGGATTCTATGTATATAAGTGAAACACCACAGGAAGAACTTCAAAAAATAAGAGAAGAAGTTTTATCTACAACAGCACAGGATATTAGAAATTATGGAAGTATTTTAGAAAAAATGTTAAAAGAAAGCTACAATTGTGTTGTAGGAGCTGAAGAACAAATTCAAAAAAATAAAGATATATTTGATAATATAAAAAAAATAGTAGAAAATTAGATAAAAAAAACGGTTATCAAAATAGATAGCCGTTTTTTTATGCAAAAAATAGCATTATAGGAATATTTCCCGGGGAATTTAATGAGAATTTGACAACTTATATAATATAAACTTAATGAGAGCAAATATTAATATAAAAAGGCTTATATATCCGAATAGAGGATATATAGTTGAAACTAAATTTGAAAATCCAAATTTGGCTAAAAATATAGATGTAAAAGATAGTATAAAAGCTAATATCTTATCATTTATTTTAAATAAAGGAGAAATTCTTTTTATAAAACCAAATCCATTACCTATTGCAGTAGTAAACATTGCACACCAAAGTATAATGGAATATAAATATTTTCCTTTATAGCTTGAGTAGCTAGCAATATTAAGCATAGGTATTTCTAAAGAAGATATATCTTTATATAATATAAGACAAGGCATTAAAATAAATAAAGAAAGTATTCCTAAAAATAATCCTCCTACTATTCCACCCTTTATTGCATTTTTCTTTTTATCAATAATAGGGCTTATAGAAGTTAAAATAACTAAAGAAGGTATCATGTTGTATCCTACATATGTTATTGATGATAATATAAAGTTGTCGTTATTTAAGGAATTTATTTCATTTAAAGCATTAAAATCAATTCCCTCATTAAAAATTACAATTCCTCCTATAAAAACTATTACTATTAATAAGAAAGGAACTATAATGGTATTTACAAGAGACAATCCTTTTAGGCTATATATAAATGTAAAAAAAGTGGTTATTGCCATAATAATAATACCTATATTATGGTTAATATTAAATTGTTCATAAAAAAGAGCTCCGCTTCCAGCAAGCATTATGCAGTAGCCAGCAAGTAAAAATAATATTATTATAAAATCTATTATTTTACATATATTTTTTCCAAATATTTTTGCTAAAAGTTGATTATAAGTATTTATTTTACTTTCGTATGTGGTAATTAATATTATAGATCCAATTAAACAAAATAACATAGTTGAAATAAGTATTCCTAACAAACCTTTAAATCCAAACTTTCCAAAAAAATTCATAATCTCTTGTCCAGAAGCAAATCCTGCACCTATTATTGTACCAACATATATACTTGCAATCTTTATCCATGATTTATCTTTCATATTAATTCCCCCTTAAAAAATAAGCATCCTATTTAATTTTATGTAGATATAAAATAATAATTACAATTAAAAGAATTATTATCTATAAAGTGTTAATATAGGTATATTCGTGTTACAAATGGGAAATAAGTTATAGTATATATAATATTCATGACATTTAAATTAAGGGAGGATTCAAATGAAAAACAAAAGAAGAATTTTTGCTTGTGTAATATTTGCCATATTGTTAGTTTCTATGAATGTATGTTCTGCTCTTGAGGTAGAAGTAAGTATGAAAATAAATGATAACTATGTTAAAAGTGATAAGAAAAATATATTAATAGATGATAGAGTATTTGTATTGGCTAGATTTGTTGTTGAAGCATTAAATGGTAAAATTACATGGATAGATAAAACTCGTGAAATTGTAATTGATTACGAAGGAAAAAATATGAAGTTAACTATAGGTAGTGATATTGCATATATTAATGGAAAAGAATATAAGCTTGATTTAAAGCCTTTTATTAGAGAAGGAAGAACTTACATACCATTAAGATTTGTTTCTGAAAATTTGAACTGTGATGTTAAATGGGTACAAGATACATTTACGGTAGATATAAGAAAAGAAGGTTTAGAAATTGCAAAAGAAAAATTTGAAAAAAGATCATATACGGATGAAGATATGTTGTGGATTGCAAGAATTGTAGAAGTAGGTAATACTTCACTAGAAAGCAGAATTGCAATAGCCAATGTAGTACTTAATAGAGTGAAAAGCAATAAATTTCCTAATAGCGTATATGAAGTGATTTTTCAAGGTAAGCAGTTTCCACCTGCACATAAAGAATCTTTTAAGAGTTTAAAGCCAAGTAATATAAGCAGTATAGCTGCTAAAAAAGCATTAGAAGGTATAAATAATATTGAGGAATGTTTGTTTTTTAATTCTAGACCATTTAAGAGTAAAAGCAAAGATTTTTATAAAAAAATAGATGGTGAATATTTTTATAAATAGTTTGTAAATAGATGATTACTAAAAAGAGTTACGCCTAATAAGCATAACTCTTTTTTTACTCTATAGGAAATTATAAATTTTTTAAACTGTAACTTTGGTAACTGAATAAAAGTATCAACTATTTTGAGCAACAAAGTCCGTTAGGACTCGTTGGCGACATGAGCTATGCGATAGCATGAAGCGAATTTTTTTATTATTTTAAAACAAATAAAAAATCTTCATAAAATCTACAATTAATCCATATATTTACTTTGTAATGTGTTATGTTTTACTAAATATAATTGGGGGAGGAAAACATGTTAGTTAAGTTTAAAGCATCTGTTTTATATGTGATAATTCTTATGTTAGTTTTGTTTCAAGATCAAGTTGTATTTTCTAATGATGTATATGCACAGGAAAATAATATAAAAACCACAGATGGATTTAATGTAGATTTAGTAAATATTAATGAAGGCAAATATGAACTTGTTGGAAATGTTTTAAAATTCAAAGCGGTTTGTAAAGGAGAAGATATAATATATAAATGGAGTATATATAGAGATTCTAATGAAATATATACAAAAGAATATAGTGAAGAAAATTTATTTGAGTATCCTACAACTGAAACAGGGGCATATAAAGTAGGTTTAGCAGTTAAAAATAAATATGGAGAAATTTTAAGAAAGGAATCTGAGGAGATTAAAGTAGTATATTCAAAAGAGGATATACAAAAAGAAAATGCACAAGCTTTTGTAAATGGACAAAACTTTAGTAGTAAAACAGATTATTTTATATGGGTAGATACGGAAAAGAATTTAGTTTATGTTTTTAAAGGAAAAACTAACAATTGGATTCTTGAAAAAACAATGGTATGTACAGATGGAAAAGTTTCAACTCCAACTGTAAAAGGCAGTTTTTCTATTAATGGAAGAGCGCCATGGCTTACTTCTTATAATAAAAAAGTAAAAGCAAAATATAAAGTTAGATTTTATGAGAACTATTATTTCCATTCAATTTTATATGACTCTAAAGGAAAAAATATTGTAGATTCACGACTAGGCAAATCTATTTCTCATGGATGTATAAGACTTAGTGTAGAAAATGCTAAATGGATATATGATAATATTTCGGATGGAACTGGTGTATACATAAATTGATTGTATTAATATTTTAAGAAATTTTTTATAAATCTAGTTGAATTAGGAATAATATAAACATAAGGTTAACTAATATTTGGAGGAACAACTAATGAATAAAGAAGTTATTTCTGATAAGCAAGGGTTATTTATAATAATTATGTTTATATTAGGTAATTCTGCAATAATGATAGAAGGATTAGAAGCTAAACAAGATTTATGGATAGCAATAATTTTATCAATATTATTAGCATTACCAATTATATTAATAAGTGCTAGACTTCATCAAATTTTTTTGGAAAAAGATTTGTTCTATATTCTTGAAATTTGTTTTGGAAAGATTACTGGAAAATTTATAATTTTATTATATACTTGGTTTGTTTTTCATACAGAAGTATTGATTTTTAGGAATTATAGTCAATTTGTTAATGCGGTTGCATTAACTGAAACGCCTTTGATTTTACCCATTATAGCCATGGGGATTTTATGTGCTTGGATAGTAAAAGAAGGGATTGAAACATTAGGAAGAGTAGCAGAGTTTTTTAGTCGTATAGTTATTACATTTTTAATATTATCTATGTTAATGTTAATTCCTGTTATGAATATAGATAATATTTTTCCAGTTTTATTTAATGGAATAAAACCAATTATAAAAGGAGCTTTTTCAACTCTTTCTTTTCCATTTGCTCAGTTATTTATATTTACTATGATTTTTTCAAATATTATAAATAAATCACATTATAAAATTTATATAACAGGGTTAATTATAGGAGGAAGTATAATATTTTTAACTTCTACATCTATAATTTTAGTTTTAGGTGCAAATAAAGCTCAAAGTCTATACTTTCCTACTCGTAATGCTTTCTCAAAAATAAATATTGGAAATTTAATTGACAATTTAGAAATACTAATTGCTGTATTATTACCAGTAGGAACATTTATTAAAGGAAGTGTATATTTATTAGCTACATGTAAAGGAATTACAAGAATATTTGGATTTGATAATTATAGATTTATAGTAATACCTATGACGTTGCTTATAATAAATGTATCTTATTTTATACATAATAGTATAATAGATTTATTTGATTGGATGGGAGATATATGGCCATATTATACTTTTCCTTTTCAAGTGATTTTACCTATTATTATATGGATTTTTGCTGAAGTTAAAAAAAATAATCTTCTATCTTAAATTAAAAATTTAGGATAGAAGATTTAGCTTTATCTAGCTTTATATTTTTTCTCAATTATATTAACTATTTGATACATCAAAAGAGCACATAATGCAAGAACAAATACTCCCATCATTACTAAATCTAGTTTAAATACTTGACCTCCATAAACGATTAAATATCCAATTCCATATCTTGATACTAGAAATTCACCAACAATAACTCCAACCCAAGACATTCCTATATTTATTTTTATTATATTAATTATATTTCCTATATTAGAGGGAAGTATTAATTTCGTTAGTATTTGAAATTTATTAGCTCCAAAGCTTTTGAGCATTTTTATTTTTTCTTCCTCTACATTTATAAAGTAATTGTAAGCTGAAAGGATTGTAATAACTATAGAAATTGTTAGTGCGATAACTACTATTCCGGTAATCCCTGCTCCTGCCCATATTATAAGAATAGGTGCTAGTGCTGTTTTAGGAAGGGCATTTAAAACTACTAAAAATGGGTCTAATATTTTAGCTATAGTTTTATTCCACCAAAGAATAATTGCTATAATTAATCCTCCAACTGTTCCCAGTATAAATCCTAGAACTGTTTCATAAACTGATATTGCAATATGTTTAAATAATTCACCGTTTATAGAAAATTTTATAAATAGCTTAAATATATCTGATGGTTTACTCGTTAAGAATACATCTATTATTTTAAAATTAGCTGCAAGCTCCCATAAAATTATAAATAAAGCAAATATTAAGACTTGATACAAAATAATTTTTCTTTTTTCGTCTTTTATAGATTTTAAATATTTAATATATTCATTAGAGTAGTTTTTCATCTATATCAAGCTCCTTCCATATGGTATTGAAATAGTCTTTAAATTCAGGAGCTTCTCTTGAAGAAAGTGGAGTTTTTTCTCCTTTTACTGTAAGGCTTATGTCATGTATGTTTTTTATTGTAGCTGGTCTTTTAGATAATACTGCTATTTTGTCTGCCATGGATATAGCTTCTGCTATGTCATGTGTAACAATTATAGTAGTTTTATTTTCTTTTTTTATAATCTTGGTTATATCATCACAAACTAGAAGTCTTGTTTGATAATCAAGGGCTGAAAAAGCTTCATCTAAAAGTAAAATATCAGGGTTTATTGCAAGAGTTCTAATTAAAGCAACTCTTTGCCTCATCCCACCTGATAGCTCTCTAGGATAATTATTTCTAAATTCCCAAAGACCATAAAGTTTAAGAAGTCTTTCTATTTTTTCTAAAGCTTCATTAGTTAATTTTTTCTGAATTTCAAGTCCGATTTTAATGTTATTCATGATAGTTCGCCATTCTAGTAAATGGTCTCTTTGAAACATATATCCCATTTTACCATTTATAATAATGTCACCTTTAGTTGGTTTTATAAGTCCTGATAGTATATTCATAATAGTAGATTTACCACATCCAGATGGACCAACAAGTGCTAATATTTTACCTTCTTCTAAAGTTAAATTAATATCTCTTAAGACCTCAAGTTCTCCTTCTAAAGTATAGTAATTCATAGAAAGGTCTTTTATTTGAACAATAGGTTTCACATAGTCACCCCCAGAAGAAAAAATTTATGTCATATTATTTATAGTATTAAAATAGAGATAGTTTTGTACCAAAAGTATTAACTATTATCTATTAATAAAGTTAAGGAAAAATTATAGAAATCTTTTAGAACCAGAGTTTTTTAAAGGAAGTTTTTTTGTTTTTTTATATAAAGGATAAACTATATTATGATAAAATGAACTTAACAATTCTGGAGGTGATTGAAATAAAGAGTATTTATGATTTTAAAAAGAAAATTGTATCAGTAAATGAAATTCAAGAATACTTCAAAATAAGAGATTATATTCAGTTAGTAAACTTTATTAATAATTTGACAAATGAAGGGCAATTAAAAGAAATTAAAAGTAGTAAATTGAATGGAATGAATCCAGCTTTATTTAATAAGTACAGAATATTAACAAAAGCTGTAGATAATACAAAATATATAGATGAAATCAATTATAGTTTTTATTTTTCATTTAATAAAGATTATTATTTGAATAATATTGACAAATATAAAGAAGATAAAATTTATATAGAAAAACTAACTAGTTACTTTAGAAATTGTAGTGAAAGATTAGATATTACAATGTCTATCAATGAAAGAAGCTACGATATATGGCAGGAAGAAAAGTTTTTAAAGTATGAAGGTGGATTGAGAATTCTTAAAAATTTAGGAATAAATTTAGAAAGTATGAATATATATTCAACTCCAGAGCCATTCGTTTATTTTTCTAATAACAAATACGATAATCAAAATATTCTAATCATTGAAAATAAAGATACTTGGTATACTTTGAGAAAATTGATGTTAGAAGGTCAAAATACATTTTTAGGAGAGTCTTTTTCTACTATAATATATGGTCAAGGAAAATGTATTGAAAAATCATTAGAGGAGTACGAATTTACTGTTGAAAAATACTTGTTTAGTCCTAATAAATTAGTTTATTGGGGAGATATAGATTATGAAGGAATAGGAATATATGAAAGGTTGAAAGAAAAATATGAAAGTAAGTTTAAAATAAAGTTGTTTAGACAAGCATATAAAGAAATGATAAAAAAATCAAAAAAAGTAAATTTAAATACATCTAAGGATAAACAAAATAAAAATATAAAAGGAATTTTTTATGATGAATTAAAAGAAATTGAAGCTAATATAAAAAATATTTTAGAAAATGGTAAATACATACCTCAAGAAATATTAAATTACCAAATTTTAAGAATAGGAGAAAATAAAAGTGTATGATTTTTTAAATAATTTTCACAAGAGAATGGAAAAATTATCTTATTCATTTTTAATTGATAATAAAATATCTGTAACATCACAGCTTAAAAACTACGGATTTGATACTAATGAGCAGATAAATCTTGTTTATATTTTAATGTGTTTTGTGCTTGATAAATCATTAAAGGATGAAGAGTCTACATTAGATAATATGTCTTCTTATTTAGATAAAATAATTTTAAATTATTTTAATAAGTATATAAATGAGGAAGAAGTTAGAGAAATTACTAGGTTTATAATTTATAGGGTGCTTAGAAATGAAGGAAAGCCCTTTATTTTTAACACATTAAATTACTCAAATAATGAAAGTGTAACTTATGAATATCATCTTCTTCAGCAAAAGCCTTCAAAGGATAATAAAAATAAAAGCACATTTTATCTTACACAGGAAGGGTACAGATTATTATTAAGCTCACTAGAAATTGATGAAAAAATGCAAATTGATATAAATCAAATGATATTAGAGCTTAGTTTAAAAAGAAAAAACTTTTCTCAAGGATTAACTGCAATAGAAAATTTAAACAATCTCATTAGATCACAAATAAGTGTAATAAATAATTTTATATATAAAACAAGAGAAAATATATTTTCTATAAATCAAGAGGAGTTTCAAAATAATTTTTTAAAAAACATTGAAGTTTTAAAAGAGCAAAATGATAGATTTGAAGAATTAAAAAATATTGTAATATTAGAAGAAGAAAGATTAATGTCAAATGATAAAATTATAGATGAAAATTTAGAATCTTTAAGGCAGCTTGGAAGAATAAAGGAGCTTTTGATTTCAATAAGTCAAAAATCAGGTTATCTTATAAGTAAGCATTTTCAATTTAAGGATGAATACAAAAAAGCTTTAGAAGAAGCAAGTTATTATTATAGTAATAAGAGGATAAATATAAAGGAAGATATTTTAAAGCCTATAGAAGAAAATGCCATGGCTTTAGAAAATTTCTATAAACTAATTAATCCTTTTTTTGTACCTAAAATAAAAAAGAAATTTAATATAAATAAAATACTTGAAGAACAAAAGATATATACATCAGAAGATGAAGAAGATGAGGTTGAAATAGAGGAGATAAAAGAAGAACAAGAAATAATAAATAAACTTAGAAAAAGAAAAGAAGAATATAAGGGAATAATATCTTGTATTTTAGAATTTATTGTAAAACAAAAAAATACTACATTTAAAGAAATTATAGATTATTATTCTAGCAAAAATGATGAAGAATTTAAAAAATTAGTTCCAACAGTTAGAGAGCTTTCAGAGATAATAATTGAGTTTCTAAGAATTGGAGAAATAGATATAGAACAGATGATAAGTGAATATGAAGAAAGCTATATTAACGAGGAAATAGAGCTAGATCTTAGGCAAATGTTAGTTGATGAAATAAATGAAAAGTATAAATTTGCATTTTTAAAAAAATTAATATTTTTAAAAAGTGATGAAATAGATATAGTTGAGGTGAAAGAAAGAGTAGATATTGATAAAAATATAGAAAATTTTGAATTTGCAACAATAGAAACTATGAGATGTCCTAATTTTATAATGAAAGTGGAATAAGGAGGATTTATGTATTCATTAGATGAAATAAGAAATTCAATAAAAATATACAATTATCTTCAAGAACACGGAGAGTTGACAATAAATGATGATAAAGAATTATATGAAATGTATGCTGATGACAAGGTGAAAGATATATTAAGAGCATATGAGGATGAAGTAGGAGTTAAAATAAGAAAGTTTGACAATACCATATACTTAATACCTAATGTAGAAAATGAGTTTTTGGGATATAAAAGATCTGAACTGAAAAAAGCGATATTTGGAAGAACAGATATGAAAAATATAGATTTCTTTTTAGCTAGTTACATTATTATTTATTTAATAACAGAGTTTTACAGTGGAAAGGGCATGAATGCTCAAATAAGAGATATGATTGAAATTGGAGAAATAGATGAAAAGCTTACAGAAAGATTTGAACTATTATCAAATATAGAGGATAAATCATTAGATTATGAAACTAAACTTGCTATAAGTGATATTTCAAAGCATTGGTTTACGCTTTTAAATGAAGATAATATGACGAAGGTTAGAACTAGAAGATGGTATATATATCAAGTTTGCTCTTTTTTGAAAAAAGAAAAACTAATAAACATTCAGGATGAAACAGCTATACTTCCTACTAAAAAGTTTAATACTTTAGCTACAAATTACTTTTTAGATTATGAAAGAATAGAAGATATAAATAATATTATAAATCTAAAAACACAAGAAGAAGGTGAAATTTAATGCCTAAATTGAGCAAAACTAGAATAATAAATCTCAACTATAATGATGGAAAAAGAACTATATACAATGAATGCTTTGATTATGGAAGTGGAAAAGATACATTATTTTCAATGGAAAATGGAGTAGGAAAAACAGTATTAATACAATTTTTTATGCAACCTTTTTTGAAAAGAAAAAGAGATTTAGCAGGAAGAAAATTTGAAGATTATTTTACAAACAATACTCCAACCTACATAATGCATGAAATACTACTAGAAAATAAAGAAAAGTTTTTAGTTGGAATGATAATAAAAAGAAAAACAAAAGACGAAGAAGAAAAGAATAGTATAAGAATATTAGCTTTTACAAATAAATATAAAGAAACGGATTCTTTTGATATAGTAAATATCCCTTTTATAGAAGGAAAAACAATATTAAGATTTTCTCAGGCAGAAAAAAAGGTAAAAGACTATAGTAGAAGAAAAACTAATTTTAAAGTCTACAATTTTAATGATAACACGAAGAAAAATGAATACTTTAATGAACTGGAAATACATAAAATAAATCATAAAGAATGGGAAAGTATTATTAAAAAAATTAATAATGATGAATCTGGTCTTTCTAATCTTTTTGATAAATGTAAAACAGATGAAGCTCTTATAAGAACGGAAATTATTCCTTTAATTGAAAGTAAATTAAACAGTGAAATTAATCAAATAGAAGTTATAAGAGAAAATCTTGTAAAATACATAGAAAACTATAAAGGAAGTAAAGATGCAATAGCAAAGGTAAGATGTTTTGATGAATTTATAGAGGATTCAGTGAAAATAAAAGAAAAAATGGAAGAAGGAGCAAATATTGACAAGCAAGAAAACAATTTACTAAATAATTTATCAGCAAGATCAAATTTATTAGATGATTATATAAAAGCTAAAAATAAAGATAAAAAAGATTTTGAAAATTACATTTTAGAGTTAAAAGAAGATTTAAGAATTTTAAATTATGAAAAATTATCTTATGAATATCACAGTTTAGATAAAGATATAAAACAGTTAAATATTATTTTAGAAAGTATTCAAAAAAATATAAGTTTAAAAAATGATCAAAAAGAAATCTATGATAAAGAATTAAACATTCAAAAAGCAGCTGAAATATATGAAAAAATAAATGATTTAAATAAAAAGTTATCTAGTGTAGAAGAGAGATTAGCAAATTATGAGAAAGAGGACAGTGAAATAAGCAAAAATATAAAAAATTATAAATTTACTCTTAACGAATTATATGATAATAAAATAAAAGAAAAAGCTTCTTTATTAGAAGAATTAAAAACAAATATTGAAGATATAAAAAAACAAGTAAAAAATATGACTAATGAAAAAGTTACTATAAATAAAGAATTAATTAACATATCAGGTAATATTAATGCTAAAGAAAAATATATTAGTGATTTTGAAGATAAAGAGCAAAAACTTAAAAGTAAGTATAGTGATTTTAACATTCAAAGAAATGATATATCAAATGAATACAATAAAAATGAATTAGAAAAATACAAGAAAAATTTAGATAAAATAGAAAAAAACTTAGAAAAAGAAATAATTGAATTAAATAAAAATATAGAAAAAATTGATAAAAGCATAAATGAATCTATTATTAAACAAGAAGAAAGTATGGAGAAAATAAGCAAATACAAAGTCGAATTAAATCAAATTCAAAACGATTTAGAAATATTTAAAGAAGAGACAAGAAAAATAGAAAATATATTAGAAATAAAGCATTTTGAAAGAAATGTTAAAAAACATAAAACTTCTTGTCTAGATAAAATAATAGAGGATATAAATAATTTTGAATTAAACAAAGAAAAAATAATTAAAAAAAGAAATGAAATATATGATATTATACTAAAATACAAAACAGGATTAGTAAATCTTCCAAAAGAATTGGAAAAAGAGTTTGAATACAAGGATATAGAATTTGAATATGGACTTAGTTGGTTAAAAAAATATAAAGGAAGCTTTGAAGAAAAATGCAAAATAATAGATATAAATCCATTTTTACCATATTCTTTGGTTTTAAGTAAAAAGGATTATGAAGTATTAAAAATGCAGAATATAGAAGTATTTACTTCTCTTCCAATACCAATTATAGATAAAAACAAGCTACATGAAAAAAAAGAAATAAAAATTTTAAATAGCTTGTTGAGAATTGATAATCAAGACTTTATTCTTTCATTTAATAAGTTTTTAGTAGATGATGAAAAAAGAGAGAAGCTTATTTTAGAACAAGAAAATAAAATTAATATTTTAGACAAAAAAATAAACAAAATTAATCAAGCTATAGAAACAAATCAAGGATATAAATCTTTAATATTTAATTATTCTTTTAATGGAGATGAATATAAAGCTTTAAATAACGACATAGAGGTGCTAAAAAACAATATAGAAAAAACAAATATTGAATTAAAAGATTTAAAGAATTTAAAAGAACAATATATTAAAGAACTTAAAAATTTAAAGGATAATTTAAAATTAAGTTTAAAAGAGCTAGAAAGTTTAAAAACTAAAAAAAGAGAGTTTTTAGATTTTTTTAATGATTATCAATTATATATTGAGAATAAATGTGAACTCATAAAATTAGGTGAACAATTAAAAATAAACAATGAAAGACTTTTGAAAATAGAAAATGAAATACAAAATTTAAATGATTATGAAATAAATAAAAATATAGAGCTTAGAAATATTGAAAATGAAAAAAAATTGATAGAATATAAAAAATATGAACTAGGGGATATAAAGGAAGGGGAATTTATAAAAGAAAATATAAATTCTATAGAAGGAAAGCTTAAAGCTTGCCTAGAGAAATACGATGCTGATAAAAAAAGAGATTTAGAAGATAAAAAAATGTATCAAAATGATATAAAGGATAAAGAAAATAAATTAAATAAAATAGTAAAAAGTGCTAATTTAAGTGATGAATTTTGTAATGTCAGATACGATGAAGATATTGAAAATAGCTTAGAAGAAAAAATTAAATATATTGTTGAAGAAATAAATGAGTTAAAAGAAAATTATCAAAAAAATAGAGACCAAAAATTAATACTAGAAGGAGAACTAAATGCTAAAAGACGAGAATTAAATAAAGCTGGATACACAGAACCATTAGCATTAGAAGAAATTAAAGATATAAACTTCAAAGATAGAGAAAATAGATATAAAAAAGATTTAAAAGAATATAAAGAAATTTTACAGGAATATGATGCCAAAATTCTAAAATTACAAAGTATATTTTATAGAATAGAAAAATTCAAAAAATTAACATATGAAAATATAGATATGAAGCTTGATTTTGATGACATACAAACCTTTGAAAAACAAATAAATGATTTCTTAAATGAATATGAAACTATCAATAAAATATATGAAAAAATTGAAAGAGAAATTTCAAATCTTTTTGTGAGTAGCTATGAGAAATATAGAGATAAATATGATTTATTAAAAGATAGACTTTTTGATTTTACAAAAGAAACTAACAAAATCAGAGCAAAAGGTAAATTTGAATCTTTAGTAGAAGTAATAGAGAAAATGCGAGATACAGAAAGATTAAATCTTGAAAACATAAGAAATGAAGAAGATATGGTTATTAAACAGATTTTGAGATATTCAAAAAATATATATGATGAAATGAAAAAAATAGATAAAAAATCGTCAATAAAAATTCATGGAAAAATAAAAAAAATGTTAGAAATAGTTATACCAGAAGAAATTGAAGAAGATGGATTAAAAGATTTTATAAAGAAAATTGTAGATGAAGTAGTACAATTAGAGGGAAGTTATAAAGAAATTATAGATACTGAAATTAAAACAGATGTTTTATTAGGAAAGCTTATAGGAAATATAAATAGAATAAAAGTATTTATAAACAAAATAGAAAAAAGAGCATTAGTAAAGAAAAGATGGGGACAAGCTTTAAATCAAAATTCAGGTGGAGAAAAATTTGTATCCATGTTTATACTGCTCGCCAGCTTGATGTCATATATGAGAAGAAGAGAGTCTGAAATAGGAATAGTAGAGGATAGTAAAATTATTATTATGGACAATCCTTTTGCCAAAACTAATGCAGAACACTTACTAGAACCCATGTTTGATATTGCCAATAAATATGGAATTCAGCTAATATGTTTTTCTGGTATAGGAGGAAGCTCAGTATACAATAGATTTGATAGAATTTATGTAGCTAAGGTTATAACAGATAGGTTTAGAAATAAGGATAAAGTAGAATTTATTAAAGACATAGGAAAGGATTCTCTTGAAATAAGCAATTTAGAGTTCACAAAAGAGCAGATATCTTTAAGTATAGAATAAAATTATAGCCATCAATTCTAAGTGATATAGAAGGATTGATGGTTTTTTATTATCTTGTGTTGATTTAATAGAGATTTTTAAGAAAAAATATAAGTAGGTACTATATAAGTGGATAATGTAAGCATATTGAGATATACATGAGATAGATAGTGCTTTAATTGGTAGTATATATCAAGAATATAGGATTTAAAGTATTTATGCTAAAGATGGTATTTGATATAGTTTAGATTAATATTAGATGTGATATAATTATAGAAAAAAGCTAATTTTAATGGTGGTGATAATTTGAAAAAAGCATTTAATACAACAGGAACATGCATACCATCAATGCATTATATGGTAGATATAAAAGATAAGCTTGATAATATAGAAAATATGATAGATAAAGGTAACTATTTTTTAATAAATAGACCAAGACAATATGGAAAAACAACTACTATATACTTACTCAAAAATAAATTAAAATCAAAATATTTGGTATTAAGTTGTAGTTTTGAGGGGTTGGGAAGTGAAACCTTTAAAGATGAAAAAACATTTAGTAATAGAATTATAAAGCTAATGGCAAAATCAATTAAGTTAACAAATAAAGACATAGCAAGTAGACTTATGGAACTTTCTAAAGAAGTTAATGATTTAGCAGATTTATCCGATATGATAACGGATTTTATAGAAGAAGTAGACCAAGAGGTAGTACTATTTATAGATGAGGTAGATAAAGCGAGTAATAATCAAATGTTTTTAAATTTTTTAGGAGTGCTTAGAAGTAAGTTTTTATTAAGACAGCAAGAAGAGGATTATACATTCCATAGTGTTATACTTGCAGGAGTATATGACATAAAGAATCTTAAATTAAAGCTAAGACCAAATGAGGAGATTAAACTCAATAGTCCTTGGAATATAGCTGTTGATTTTAATTTAGATATGAGCTTTAATAAAAAAGAAATAGAGAGTATGCTAATTGAATATTGTAGAGAAAATAAGTTATCTATGGATACGGATACTTTATCTAAGGAGTTATACTATTATACTAATGGATATCCTTTTTTAGTCAGTAGATTGTGTCAAATAATTGATGAGAATATATTAGATAATACTAAAAGTGCTTGGGATGAATATGCTATTCAAAGAGCAGTAAAGTATATATTGAGAGAGAAAAATACTTTATTTGATGATTTGATAAAGAATTTAGAAAATAATAGTGAACTTTATAATTTAGTTAGAAAGATAGTTTTAGATGGATACAGAATAAGCTTTAATAGAGCAAATTCAATAATAGATTTAGGATTTGTTTGTGGGATTTTCACAGAAGAAGATTATGTTGTTAAGTTAGATAATAGGATATATGAGCAGTTTATATATGATTATCTAATATCTAAGATAGAGGTTAAATCTGAGCAGATGTCTATGTATAACTATAAGAATAACTTTATAGAAGGAAAAAAATTAAATTTAAATAAGGTAATTGAAAAATTTCAACAGTTTATGAAAGAGCAATATAGCTTTATAGATTCTAAATTCATAGAACGAGAAGGCCGGTTGCTATTTTTAGCATTTTTAAAACCTATAATAAATGGGGTTGGATTTGACTTTAAGGAAGTACAAGTAAGTCAAGAAAAAAGATTAGATGTAGTAATAACATACAATAAAGAAAAATATATAATAGAGTTGAAAATATGGCGTGGAGAAAAATACCATGAAGAAGGAATAAAACAATTAGTTGATTATTTGGATATACATGGATTAGATAAAGGTTATATGGTTGTATATAATTTCAATAAAAGTAAAGAATATAAGAAAGAAAATATAATAGTAGATGGGAAAGAGATATTTATTGTCTATGTATAGTGGTAAAATGTAGGGGTTATCTTATTGATAAACCTCTATTTTTTATTAAAAGTTAGTTTGCCATTTAGGATATATAGCCTCTGCTATGTCATGTGTAACAATATGGACCAACAAGTGCTAATATTTTACCTTCTTCTAAAGTTAAATTAATATCTCTTAAGACCTCAAGTTCTCCTTCTAAAGTATAGTAATTCATAGAAAGGTCTTTTATTTGAACAATAGGTTTCACATAGTCACCCCCAGGAGAAAAAATTTATGTCATATTATTTATAGAAATTGGCACAAGAAAACCTCCGTTGTTTATCTCGGAGGATGAATTGTGCCTTTAATTTTTAGGTTAAATGCCTAAAAATTAAACATTCTTTTGGTTTTGTATATACTTTTGAATTGTTTCAGAAGATACTGTTCCAGCAGTTCCTACATAATATCCCCTACTCCATAGACCACTACCCCAAAACTTAGACTTCTTTAGATTAGGAAAACCTTTAAATATTTCATTTGCAGAAATACTTTTGAGTTTTCTTACTATATCTACTGGTGCAACAGTTGGTGGAGCAGATATGAAAAGATGAACATGGTCAGGCATTATCTCTTGTTCTATGAGTTCGTAGCCATAGCAATAACATATTACTTTAAAACATTTTGATAACTCATATTCTAATTCATCTTTAAAAATATTATGACGATACTTAGGACAGAAAATAATATGATAATTAATGTTATATTTACTGTGAGTTATTATCTTGTTTTTTGTATTTTTCAATGACATACTTCATACCTTCTTCAATTAAGTCATTAGCATTTGTTTTTAATTTGATAGCCAATATTTTAATTTCAGTGTATAAATCTTCATCTAATGTAGTGTTAATATTCTTTCTTGCCATTTCTAAACACCTCCTAAACTAATTTTAGCACATAGTTGACTATGTATCAATGATATATTAAAATAAATATATGGATAACAATGCTAAAGGAGCATTCCTGTAATGAATAAATTTGAACTTTGATAAAAAAAGTACCTCCTGATAGAATACAGGGTGTAAGATTGCAACTTACCCCGAATTAAAATAAGACTATCAATGGAGGTACTACAAATGAATTATACACAAAATAAAAAGATTTCGCAAATAACAGAATCAACTTTAATTATCGGAATAGATATAGCTAAGCATTCACATGTTGCTAGAGCTCAAGATTTTAGAGGAATTGAATTAGATAAGTATATTGAAGTTTCAAATTCTATTGAAGCGTTTAATAAATTAATTAAATGGCTTGATCTAATATGCAAAAAGCACTCAAAAGATAATGTTGTAATCGGTATGGAACCAACAGGTCATTATTGGTTTACATTGGCTAATTATTTAAAAAGAGCTGATATTAAAGTCGTTATTGTTAATCCAATGCATGTAAAGAAGAGCAAAGAATTGGATGATAATAATCCAACTAAAAATGATATAAAAGATGCTAAAGTAATAGCTCAATTAGTTAAAGATGGACGATATGCTGTCCCTGTTATACCCGAAGGGGTCTTTGCTGAATTACGAAATGCAATGGATATAAAGTACGATTTAGATAAAAAGTTAAACTCAATAAAGAATAAAA
>NZ_FRAE01000055.1 GCF_900142235.1 Tepidibacter formicigenes DSM 15518
AAAATTTACTTTTACATGTAAAGCCTACTCTCTTACTTTCCATGCATTCTAAACACATATACTCTGTATATCCCTTTTCTAGCCTCCCACAGTCCATTGCTTTTTCAACTGTTTCTATAACATCTGCCCTTATTACCTTCGGAATTCTTTTAATTTTTTTCTTTAAAAAGTTTTGCCAATTATCTTGCAATATTTTTTTTAATGTTACTTTAGTCATCTCTTCATCTCTCTTTTTTCAATACTTATACATATATTTTAGCAAGTTTTCCACAGATTTTGAAATTTTATAATTTCCTACTTAATATTAAAAAAGCTGACGCATCAAGATCAAAATCAAATCCTCCAGAATATTTATTAGTATCCCAACCAAGTCCAATCATAACTTTAGTTACTCCAGGATTTGTTTTTGTTAAATCAATTTTTTGCCCTTTTACTAAGCTAATAGACATATTACACTTCCCCCTTATCTATTTTAATATCTTCTAGAAATTTCACTTAGTGAAGTATCTGTTGTCCCTTCTCCTATAGCAGCAAACTTCCATTCTCCATTATGACGATATACTTCTCCTACAATTAAAGTTGTTTTTCCAGAGTAATCATCTGTTAAATTAAATCTAGTAATTTCTTGATTATTTGAAAGATTTACTATACGTATAAAAGCATTTCCTATATGTCCAAAATCTTGTTTGCGACGTACACAGTCATAAATATTTACTACAAAAACTAGTTTATGTATATTTGAAGGAACTTTAGATAATTCCACAAAAATTTGTTCATCATCTCCATCTCCATCACCTGTAAGATTATCTCCACTATGCTTTACACTTGCACATTTGCTTTTTAAATTACCAAAATATATTAAATCATTCTTATTAGCTAGTTTACCATTTTCATTAAGCATTAATACTGATGCATCACAATCAATAGCAGAAGTTCCTCCTCCAAATAAAGAACCTAAAAATCCTCCTGCACTTTTTTTTGCAGGATCCCAACCAAGTGCTACCATAATTTTTGATAATCCCGGATTTCCTTTAGTTAAATCTATTCTTTGACCTTTTTGTAAGCTAATAGCCATATTTATTCCCCTCTTTCAGTTTATAATATTTTTCACAATTATACATCATTCTTATTTTGAAGTAGGCATAAACTGCTGAATCCAATTTCCAAATCCTTCGGGATTTCTGGTTTGAATAAGTACTGTACCTGGTCCTTTAAATCTACAAACAAAACCTTCTCCAGAAGTAAAACTAGAAACCCACCCTTTAGAAGCTTTTTCAATACTATATTCCATATAATCTGGCCATGCAACTAAATGACCATTATCAATTATCCGCTCTTCTCCATCAGGGATATTTATAGCATGAATTGAACCATATGAATTAATAAAAGTGACTCCTTTTCCCCTAACTTTCAGTATAAAAAAACCTTCCCCTGAAAAAATTCCTTTCAATACATTTTGTACTTGAGTTGAAATTTCAACTTCTTGAGTAGCTGCCAAAAATCCATCCTTTTGTATGCATAGTCCATAAGAACCATCTAAATCTACATCAACAATATCACCTGGAATAGAAGGTGCTAAAAGAACCTCTCCTTTTCCTCTATTAGCAACTAAATTTTGAAAGAACAAATTCTCTCCTGAAAACATCCTTCCTATTCCTTTAAATACTCCACCTTCTAATTTACCATCAACATCAATAGTTGAAGTCATTGATACCATGGCTCCTGATTCAGCTTTAATAAGCTCTCCTTTTTCAAGATTCACCTTAACTATAGGAAAAGCTCCTTTATATAAAATATCATACCTCATTATTTATACCTATCCTATATTTATTCCAAAATTATTACAAAGTGCTGCAAGTCCACCTTCAAATCCACTTCCAATTGCATTAAATTTCCATTCTCCATTATGCCTATACAGTTCTCCAACTACTATAGCATTTTCTATACTAAAATCTTCTCCTAAATCATATCTAATTAACTCTTCATTAGTTTCTTCATTTACTACACGTATATAAGCATTAGATACTTGTCCAAAATTTTGTGCTCTTTCAATAGCATCATGAATAGTCACAGTAAAATCAATTTTATGAATATTTGCTGGAACTTTATTTAATTCAATTTTTACCTGTTCATCATCACCTTCACCATCTCCTGTACGATTATCTCCTAGATGAGTAACTGATCCTGATTCATGTTTTAAATTATTATAAAATATAAAATCACTATCATTATTTACTTTTCCTGATTCAGTAAGTAAAAAAACCGCTGAATCTAAATCAAAATCATATCCTCCATCATATTTATTAACATCCCAACCTAAACCCACTAAAATATTATTAAGTCCAGGATTAGTTTTTGTTAAATCAACTTTTTGTCCTTTTTTTAAACTAACTGCCATAATAAAACACCTCTTTCTATTTATTTAAATTTTTAATACTATCTTCTTTGTTCTAATTTTTTTTGTAAATCTAATAATTTCATTTTACTTTCTTCCCTTTTTTGCTTATTTTCTAATTCTATTTGTTTTGTATCCTCAATTCCTTTAATTATAGTTTCAAAAGTTTTTTCTAAAGTTTCAATTTTTATACTTGTTCCAGAAGTTAATTTTGCAATATCAACTGATTGATTAGCTATATTCTGTGCATTTTTAAGTAGCATTTCATTAGTAGTTTTATCTAGAGCTTCCATGGCATCTGCTTGTATTTTTTGTCTTTTTATAGCTATAGCCTGTATTAAACCTGTTTTAAATACAGGAATAGTAACTACAAAAGCACTATTAATTTTTCTAACTAAATTATAATTACCTCTTGCAATTAATTTAATTTGAGGGGCAGTTTGAAGTGCTACCATCTTTGCTAATTCTAAATCATGAACTCTTTGCTCTATCATTTCAAGTGCATAATTTGTAGACTGAAGCTTTAAAGCTTCAATCTGCTGCCCAGAATTTGCGTTTTTTTCTAGCTCAGGAATTATATTATTTTTAATATGTTCTATAACTAAATAACCTGCTTGAATATATTTTTCTAATTTTTCATAATACATCATGTTTTTATCAAACATTTCTTCAAGCATTAAATTACTTTTGTTAATTTCATTTTCATACTGTTTAATTTCAACATATATTTTTTCTATTTCTTTATCAATTGTTTGGTATTTGTCTAACAATTTATTAATATCATTTTTTACTTTTCTAAATATTTTAGAAATAAATCCCTTTTTTTCTTCGTCAAAATCTTTTTTATCAAACTTTTTCATAATATTATTTAACTGAACAAGCATTCTTCCACTATCTTCAACAGAAGAATTATTAATATTAGACAAAATACGATCACTAAATTGAGCTATCTCTGTTGCAGTTTCTTTACCAAATGACATAATAGATTGTACATTATTTATATTAATTTGATCTGCTAAAGCTTTTATTTCTGATGATGCTTTTACCTTTTGTTCTATCTCATTTACTTTTTTTTCTAAATCTACTTCTTTCACCTCTAAAATTTCATTCATAAAAATTCTCCCTTTCATATAAAGCTATTTAAAAAAATCAAAAATACTCCTTTTTTTCAAATCTTTTTTAGACTTATTATGAATAGTTAATCCAAACTTTAAATTTTCAAGTTTATGTATATCATAATAATATGGATTTATTCCATTTTCTATATTGTTATATCCTGTTGGTGTTAAAATGACAATATCAAAACCTATAAGATGTAAAAAAGCTAGAATTATAAAATCTGATTCACTAAAAACATTTTCATTCCCATCAAATACAACCAATTTTGGTATTTGTAGAGGATAATCAAATTTTTGTAGTAATTCTAAATATTTCTTATCTAAATTTAAAATTGTATATAAGATTTTAAATTTAAATTCTAAGGTAATCTCAAAATTAAATATATCCGTAGATGCAACCAATTCATTTAGTTTTGTTAAAATCAAATTTTGAACAGATGTCTTTAAATAAATAAAATTATATTCTTTTAATGAAATTATTTTCTCTAAATTAAATATTCCATTATTGTTCAATAAATCTTTTCGTATAGTATAATATTTATTTTTTGTAAACGGTATATTTTCTATAAATATTGTTAACCCTTTTTTACTTATCAATATATCTAAATTTTTCCAATAAATATTTAAATCTGATGTCGCTCCATTTACTTTAGCAAATATATTAGGCATAAATACCATTCTATCTTTTACTTTAAATCCTGGTCTAAATCTAGCTTCTTCTTTCCACAATATTAGCAATTCATCATAAGTAGTTTTCAAAGAGTTTGGAACAAGATTATAATCTTCAAATTGCCATGGAGTATATACTCCACTATCTTCTGTATGAAGTACTTGATTTATTTCTTTTGAAGCCTTATATGCTACTGTTTCTTCTCTTTTTATACTAGGCATAAAAGGAAATGGTTTTAACGGTACTCTATTTGAATATTCTAATACATTTGAATAATTATCTATATTAATAATATCCTTAAATTTACTTCCACTAAACGAATTAAAATATATAACATCAAATCCTATTAAAGAAAGAAATAATAAAAAATATATTTCATCTCTTTGTATATCTCCATAAAATAGTACCTTTGGATTTGTTTCTCCATACACATAATCTGAGAATGGTTTTATAGCGTATCTTTCAACCCAATATAGTATTTTTATATAGAAATTTTTAATTATATTTATATTTTTCTGATTCTTCATGAATATATTCAATAGCATACATAATTTAGATTTAATTAAATCATCTTTTACTTTGTTTATATTTGATAAAACATTATATTTATTTACTCTTTTAACTATACTTTCCGGATTAGCTAGGCTAGTTTTTTCCATTTGAAACCAAGCTCTGTTTACTTTATCAATTAATTCCCTTGGAATATTCTTATCTAAAGATTTATCAAACTTTATATATAATGAATCTAATTCTAAAAGTTTAAAATGAAGATTAAAAATTGTATCATAATATTCCTTTTCGTTAGATATACCTATTACTCTATAAAAATATATAGGTGTTACTATAAGTTGTGTATTAAAAGCAAAACCCCGTCTATCTTTAGGCTGTAGAAATATATCTTCATATATATTTTTTGTTTTTGTATTTATAGAGTTCAGAACAAGATTATAAAATTGGAATTCACTCATCTACGCCTAACTCCTCCTTTTTAATATCAAAACTTAATTATATGTTAAAATTTTTTATTTTTTACATTTTAGTATAATTTTAAAATTTTATCAATACATATTGAAAACTATCCTAAAGTTTATATAATGCTTATATTTTTTAAATTCATAATACATTTTACCATAAAATGTATTATTTTGTATATGTATGATAATTAATTTTTATATACTATTCAATACTTTGTAATAAAAGAATCATTTATGGAAAAACTACAATAATAAAAATTTAATTTATATAGGAGAATTTTATGAAAAGAAATATTTTTTTTAAAACAATACTTTTAATATTACTATTACTTCAAATTTATTCTGTATTTATTTTTGTATTTTCTAAAGAATATTTAGAAGCAATTGGAATTTTTTTAATACTACTTTTTAATATGTTTATCTTAGTATTTCAAAAAATAACAAATATACACATAAATCAACTTTCTATACTACTTATATTTATACTATCTACTTTTCATTCTTTTTTCGGAAAAACTTTAAAACTTTATGATAATACATTGTGGTGGGATAAATTTTTACACTTTTATGGAACACTATCTGCATCTTTGTTATGTATTTCTTTTTTTAAAAAATTAAATTTTTTGAAAAACAATTCTAAGCCTTTCATATTTATTTTTACTTTTATTTTAGGAGGTTTTTTAGGTCAGCTTTTTGAAGTTTTAGAACATACAATTGATGCATTATCTAGTGCTCAAAGTCAACATGGATTAAATGATACAATGATA
The DNA here is from genome assembly GCF_900142235.1 of Tepidibacter formicigenes DSM 15518. Taxonomy (GTDB): domain Bacteria; phylum Bacillota; class Clostridia; order Peptostreptococcales; family Peptostreptococcaceae; genus Tepidibacter; species Tepidibacter formicigenes. The sequence continues at coordinate 5,925 of NZ_FRAE01000055.1, forward strand.
GATATTATTTTAAACAATATAGGAGGGTTAATTGCTGCTTTTTTAACTTTAAACAAAAAATCATATGATTAACAAAAAATTCCAAAACAAAAGTCCTAATGTTTTTATTAGGACTTTTTAATTTTATTCACCTTTATATAGTTAGTACATAAAATAATACAAAAATAATGCAAATTATTTCAAGTAGGTGAATAATGTGAAATTTGATAAATATAAAAAACTTGTTGTTGGGGTTAACTCTAAAGTTCCTCTTACTAATGGAAAACTTGTCAAATACATTAATTTTGATAACGCAGCAACAACTCCTCCTTTCATATCTGTTTTAAATGAAATTTTAAATTTTTCAACATGGTATTCTTCAATACACAGAGGAAAAGGATATAAATCTCAACTTTCTTCCGAAATATATGATAAGTCTAGAAAAATAGTTGCAGATTTTGTTAAAGCAGATCTTAAATATAATACTGTTATATATGTAAAAAATGCTACAGAAGCAATCAATATGCTTTGTAATATACTTTCACAAAAATATGGTGAATTTACAGTTTTATCTACATGTATGGAGCATCATTCAAATGATTTACCGTGGAGAAAAAAATGCAAAATAGATTATGTTAATATTGACAGCTTAGGAAGATTAGATTTAAACGATTTAAAAAATAAGCTTATACAACATAGTAACTCTGTAAAACTTGTAACTGTAACTGGCTTATCAAATGTAACTGGATATAAAAACCCTATACACAAAATAGCTTCTTTAGCACATAAGTATGGTTCAGAAATACTTGTTGATGGAGCTCAATTAATCCCCCATGCTGCCATGGATATGAAAGCTCAAAACCATGAAGATCATATAGATTATCTTGTTTTTTCTGCACATAAAATGTATGCACCTTTTGGAACTGGTGTGCTTATTGGTCCTAAATCTACATTTGAAAAAAAAGATCCTGATTATGTAGGTGGAGGAACAGTTGATATTGTAACACATGATTTTGTTAAATGGACTCATCCTCCCGAAAAATATGAAGCTGGAACTCCTAATGTAATGGGTGTTGTAGCTCTGATAAAAGCTATAAAAACATTAAATAAGTTAGGAATGAATAATCTAGAAATACATGAAAGAAATTTAACAAATTACACAATAGAAAACCTCAAATTAATACCTGATATTAAGTTATATGGAGATTGTGAGAATTATAAAGATAAATCTAGTATTATTTCTTTTAATATAGAAGGTATTTCTCATGAGCTAGTAGCTAAAATACTTTCTTGTGAAGGAGGAATAGCTGTTAGAAATGGGTGTTTTTGTGCTCAACCTTATATTCAGCAACTTTTAAATATTTCTAAAGAAGAAATAGAAAAAAGAATTATTGATTCTAATCTTCCTCATCCTGGTATGGTTCGAATAAGCTTTGGTTTATATAACGATTATAAGGAAATTGATATTTTAATTAAAATGTTGAACAAAATTGTGAAAAATAAAGAATATTATATTGAAAAATATAAATCTATTTGAAAATTTTAAGCATTTAAAGAGGGAAAATCCCTCTTTTTCATGTTAAACTTTTAGTAATTTTTTATGTACCTCAAGTAATTCTCAACCTTTTGCTCCATTTTATTTTTTCCAGGAATATAATATTCTGCATTTTTAATATTTTCAGGAAGATACTGCTGTTTTACATAATTATTTTTATAACTATGGGGATATTTATAATCAACACCTCTACCTAATTTATTTGCTCCACTATAATGAGAATCTTTAAGATATATAGGTATATCTCCAACATCTTTTGAATCTAAATCATTAAGTGCAAGATCAATAGCCATATATGCTGAATTTGACTTTGGAGCTGTAGCAAGTACTAATGTAGCTTGTGAAAGTGGTATCCTAGCTTCGGGAAATCCCAGCTGCATAGCACTGTCAACACAAGACTTTACTATGTTTATAGCATTAGGATAAGCCATTCCAATATCTTCACATGCTATTACTAGCAATCTTCTGCAAATAGAAATTAAGTCTCCAGCCTTAATAAGTCTTGCAAGATAATGTATAGAAGCATCTGGGTCACTTCCTCTAATGGACTTTTGAAATGCACTTAAAATATCATAATGACTATCTCCAGATTTATCATAATTTAAAACCTTTTTTTGAGTACATTCTTTAGCAATACTCAAATCTATATATATACCCCTATCTTTATTTGGCTTTGTAGAATATATAGCAAGTTCAATAGCATTAATAGCTTTTCTCAAATCACCGTTACTTACATTTGCAATATACTCTAAAACATTTTCATCATATTCTATATTTATATCACTTAAATCTTTTTTAGATACATCTATTGCTCTTCTTAATCCTTTAATTATCTCTTCTTTAGTTAACATTTTAAACTCAAGCACTGTTGATCTACTAAGTATTGCTTTATAAACATAGTGATACGGATTTTCTGTTGTACTTGCAATCAGTGTAATTTTCCCATTTTCCATAAATTCAAGAAGGGATTGTTGCTGTTTTTTATTAAAATTCTGAATTTCATCTAAATATAACAGTACCCCATTTAAAGTCATCAAACTATCTAAATCCTTTATTATCCTTTTTATGTCTTCTAAAGATGCATTTGTGGCATTTATTTTATAAAATTTCTTATTTGTAATTTTAGCAATAATATTTGCAACTGTTGTTTTACCTACACCTGGAGGTCCATAAAATATCATATTAGTTATATATCCAGAAGATAATATTCTATTTAGAATTTTATTTTCACCTAATAAATGACTTTGTCCTACAACATCTTTTACATCTTTAGGTCTTATCTTATCCGCTAATGGCTTTGTCAAAATTATCACCACTCTTTCTTTTTTATACTTTTACAAATATAAATTTAAAAAGTCCTAGTATTATTTTAATTTGCTTTTTAAGCAATAAAAATAATACTAGGACCTTTAAATCAATCAACTAATTACTTTTTAAGCTTATTTAACTCATCTAATAACTTCTCATTTAATATCCTAATGTGAGTACCTTTCATTCCTAAAGATCTAGATTCTATAACTCCTGCACTTTCAAACTTTCTTAAAGCATTTACTATAACCGATCTAGTTATTCCTACTCTATCTGCTATTTTACTAGCAACAAGTAATCCTTCAGTTCCATCCAGTTCATTAAATATATGTTCTACAGCTTCAAGCTCTGAATAAGAAAGAGTTCCTATAGCCATTTGAACTACAGTTTTCTTTCTCATTTCCTCTTCCATTTCCTCAGACTTTGCTCTAAGTATTTCAAGACCTACAACTGTAGCACTATATTCAGCTAATACAATATCATCATCTGTAAATTTATTTTCATATCTAGAAAGAAGTAGAGTACCAAGTCTTTCTCCACTACCTATGATTGGTACAAGAGTTGTAATTTTATTATAACTTTCTATATCATATTTGAATATCTCTAAGAATTCATCTCCAGTAATATTTTCTAATGTTTCTGATACTTTCATTATATTCTGAGTATATTCATCAGGTAATTTTTCTTCACCAGTTTCTTCATCAACTATTACAGCACTATTTTTAACATCAGTTAAATGTACTCCTAGTACTTTTCCTTTTGCACTAATAATATAAGTATTAGTATTTAAAACTTCACTTAATATATCACATAATTGGGGAAATGATACAGGAGTAGTTCCAGATCTTTGTAATATTTTATTTATCTTCCTAGTTTTTTCTAGTAGTTCACTAGCCATAATTATCCTCCTCTTTAAACATGTATATCTTTATCCATAAATTCAAATTTTTTAGAATTTTTTAGAATTTCATAATTTTAAATAATATATACAGGACACATTTGAAATATTATCATAGTTTATAAAATTTAGCAACCTAATTTTAGCTAATTTTCGACTTTTTTTCAAAATCACACTCTTTATTTGAACATACTATTTTTTGCTCTTTTTTTGTTTCTTTATAAACTAAATAATCTCCACATTTTTTACACTTCTCTCCTGTAGGCTTATTCCAGGATATGAAATCACATTCTGGATATCTAGAGCATCCATAAAATACCCTTCCTTTTTTACTTTTTCTTATTATTATTTCTCCTTCTTCGCATTTTGGACATTTAACTCCTGCTTTATTAAGAAGAGGCTTTGTCGTTTTGCATTCTGGATAGTTTTTACATGCTAGGAATTTTCCAAACCTTCCATATTTAATCACCATATTGGAACCACATTTTTCACAAATTTCATCAGTTTCTTGTTCAATAGTTACCTTTTCTATTTTCTCTTTTGCAATTTCTATAGCTTCTTCTAAAGGTTCATATACTTGTTTAACTACTTCTTTCCAGTTTTTTTCTCCTTCTTCCACCAAATCCAACATATTTTCCATTTCAGCGGTAAAATCTAAATCCACAAATTTTTGAAAATTCTCTTCCATTATTTCTGTAACTAAGATTCCAAGTTCTGTAGGAACTAGGGTATTCCCATTTTTTTCAACGTATTCTCTTGTTAATATAGTTGCAATTGTTGGAGCATAAGTACTAGGTCTTCCTATTCCTAATTCTTCTAAGGTTTTAACTAAGCTAGCTTCTGTAAATCTAGCTGGTGGCTGTGTAAAATGTTGTTTAGGTAGCATATTTTCTATATTAAGCTCCATACCTTCATTAATTTCTGGAAGCAATTTATCTTCTTTATTTAAAAAAGAATATACCCTAAGAAATCCATCAAATTTTAATTTATATCCTGAAGTCTTAAATATATAATCTCCTATTTTAGCTAAAACATTAAAATTCTCATATATTGCATCTTTCATAAGACTTGCAACAAATCTTGACCATATAAGATTGTACAATTTATATTGATCATTATTTAAAGAACCTTTTATAATTTCTGGAGTTCTAACAATAGAAGTTGGCCTTATTGCTTCATGAGCATCTTGCACTTTTTTACCTTTAGATTTTTTATTTTCAAACCCTTTAAAGTATTTATCTCCAAAATTTTCTAATATATATTCCTTTCCTTTGCTTATAGCTTCTTCAGAAATTCTTTGGGAATCTGTTCTTATATAAGATATTAGACCTACAGTACCTTCTCCTTTTATCTCTATACCTTCATATAGCTGCTGTGCAATTATCATTGTTTTTTTAGTTGAAAATCCTAACTTATTAGCAGCTTCCTGTTGAAGAATACTTGTTGTAAAAGGCTTAGGTGGAGATTTCTTTCTTTCTTTTACTTCTATTGTTTCTATAATTAAATTTTTATTTTTTATTTCATTTAATACACTATCTACTTGCTCTTTATTTTTTAACTCAATTTTTTTGCCTTTATTTCCATAAAACTTAAATTCAACTTTTTCATTTATAACTTTACATATTAATTCTATACTCCAATACTCCTCTGGTATAAATTCTTTTATTTCTTTTTCTCTATCACATATTATTTTTGTAGCAACAGATTGTACCCTTCCTGCACTAAGCCCTTTTCTTATTTTCTGCCAAAGAAGAGGACTTATTTTATATCCTAAAAGTCTATCTAAAACTCTTCTTGCTTGCTGAGCATCTACTACTTTTCTATCTATGGTTCTAGGTTTTTTTATTGCTTTTTTTATAGCATCCTTTGTTATTTCATTAAATTCTATCCTACAGTTTTCACATTCTTCTAACTTCAAAATATGTGCTAAATGCCAAGATATAGCTTCTCCTTCTCTATCTGGGTCTGTTGCTAAGAATATTTTATCAGCTTTTTTTGCTTCTTTTTTTAGCTCATTTATTACAGGCCCTTTTCCTCTAATATTTATATAATGAGGTTCAAAATTATTCTCTATATCTACCCCTAATTTACTTTTAGGTAAGTCTCGAACATGTCCTACGGATGCTTTAACTGTATAGTTTCTCCCTAAAAATTTTCCTATGGTTTTGGCTTTAGCTGGTGATTCAACTATAACTAAATTTTTTGCCATTAAGTGCACCCCCAAAAATTTTCAATATTTATTGTAAGTTATTTATATTATATATTTTATTTCCTAACTCCGTTACTATACCTTTTATTTCTAAAATGTTTAAAATACCTAATATATCTTTAATATGTAGTTTCGTATATTTACAAATTAAATCTACATGTAAAGAACCATATTTGCTTAAACTATTTACAACACTATACTCATCTTGAGATAAGTCTATATTTTGTTTATATTGAAATGTTGAAGTTTTATCGTAAAAAATATCATATTCTTCTAATATATCATCAACACAAGTAATTAATTTTGCTCCTTCTTTTATAATTTTATTAGTTCCCTTACTCATATAAGAATTTATATTACCTGGTATAGAAAAAATATTCTTTCCATGTTCTAAAGCATAATCCATAGTTATTAAAGATCCACTTTTTTCTCCAGCTTCTACAATTAAAACACCATCACATATTCCACTTATTATTCTATTTCTCATTGGAAAATAACCTGGTCTTGGTAATGTTTCTAGAGGATACTCGCAAACCACAGCTCCACCACTTTCTACTATATCATTCATAAGCTTTATGTTTTCCTTTGGATATGGTTTATCAATAGAAGAACCTAAAACTGCTATTGTTTTTCCTTTACTATTTAAACAACCTAGATGACTATAAGAATCTATTCCTATAGCCATTCCACTTATTATATTGACCCCTAATGATGACAATTCTTTACTAAATTTTTTTGCACACCAAATGCCATATCTCGTAGGCTTTCTTGATCCAACCATAGCTATTGAGAAATCATTTAATATATCTATATTTCCTTTAACAAAAAGTACATAAGGTGGATCGTATATATTTTTTAATTTTTGCGGATATCTAGGATTATTTATTGTTATATAATTTATATTATTTTTGTGCAGGTTTTCTTTTATTATTTCTAAATAAGCTGAACTTCTATAGTTTACTATATTTTCCTTTGTTTTTAAACTCATATTAGGAATTTTATATATTTCAGCTTCATCTAGCTCATTAAAATTCTCAAGTCCATTAAAATAATCTTCTAGTTTATTTATTGTTTTATATCCTACTCCTTTTATATGCCATAATAAAAGGTATATATCATCAATTTTCATAAATGTACTCCTTATGATTAATAATTTTAATGGATATTATGCACATTTTAACTATCATTATACATTAAATAAAATAAAATGCAAAATGAAAAAGATAGGAAACATTCCTATCTTTCTAAAAAACTCAATATTAATTTTTTCTTTCATTAATATATAGAATATGATGTAAAGAAATTACTTATTGTTTTTGAGATTCCCAATTAAGAAAATCATCAACATCATGTTTTATTGATTTTAATACAAATAATACTACTAAAATATCATCTATATACCCTATATTTCGCATAGAATCAGGTATAAAATCTACAGGACTAACAAAATATGTTATTGCAACAATAGCCCAAATTACAGATTGAATAGCTATGTCTCTATACTCTTTATCATAATAAGCTTTTATGAGTCTATATAAAATATTTATATTTTCTAACAGTTCTGATATAGGTGCTTTTTTCTCATATTTTTCCATTTCATTGGTTTTTTCACTAACTTTTTTAAGTAAATCTTTAATTTTTTTAGGATTTCTTGAATATTTTTCAGCATTACTTCTAGCTTCTTTAAAATGTTGAGAACTTAAGACTTCTTTAGCAACTTCATTAGGACTTATCATTTTCTTATCTCCCCTTTTTTTGCAAATAATGCCTTTTATACTTAATAACTTTTTATAAATTCTCCTCTTTTTATATATTTTATATGAAATTAAATTAATTTTCTACTATTAATTATAAATTAAGATAAATTTGTAATAATTTAACTAATTATTATTTAAAAAAATGAAAAAACTATTATTAAGTAATATAAATAAAAAGGATGTGATTTAATGAGTAGAAAGCACAATAATAGAAAGGATAATAAAAAATATCGTGATGATAATGTGGAGTATGCTACAGAATTTGCACCAAATAAAACTGAATATTCCGAGAATAGAAATTATGATAATGTATTTGAAAGTTCAAATATAATTGGTTATTTAGCCATTTTATCATCTATTGTTTCTTTATTCACTTATCCTGTAACATTTGGTGTAATCGGAATTGTGTTAGGTATAGTATCAGTATTTTCAAAGGCAAAAACACTTGGATATTGGGCAATTGGTATAGGTCTTGTAACATCCCTTACTAGTTTATTTTTTAAAATAGCTGTATTGTCATTTATTTTTAGATTATTTTAAATAATACCTAAAGATAGAGCTTGGTTTAATAAAATAAATCAAGCTCTATCTTTAATTTCATATTAAAAACCTTTATCTTATATAAACTTTTATTACTTCTGTTAATTTAATAACAACACTAATAAATTCCAAAATCCTTAAATAATAGAAACTATCTAAAAAAGAGCTTTTTATCTTTTTCTTCATAAATTATATAAGAATAAGCAAGTACAATTCCTCCTGAAAAGAATGTTTGTATAAAATCATAACTTAATATAATACTTTACTTTTATAAAAACTTATATTTGTAATTTTTTCAAAAATCAAGAATAAAATTATAATGAAAGGAATAAAATTATTCATTTTCAAAATTGAAAATACAATAAAAAAGGAGGATTTTACATGAATTCTGCATTTCTTATTACAATTGCTATAGTTTGGTATTATTTTGCTTATAAGTGGTATGGAGGCACATTAGAAAAGAAAATAATTAGTCCTAATGATGAAATTGAAACTCCAGCTATTTCTAAAAATGATGGAGTAGATTTTTATCCTGCAAATAAAATGGTTTTATTCGGACATCATTTTTCTTCTATCGCAGGGGCTGGACCTATTCTTGGACCTGTAGCTGCTGTTGCAGCATTTGGATGGGGTTCAGCTATGATATGGATACTAATTGGAACTGTCTTTATTGGAGCAGTACATGATTATCTTTCTTTAATGGTATCAGTTAGACATGATGGTAATAGTGTACCTGAAGTTGCTCAAAAGGTAATTGGAACTAGAGCCAGAAACCTTTTTTCCATTTTTGTTTTAATAACATTGATACTAGTTGTAGCTGTATTTGGTTTTGTAGCAGCAAATACTTTAAAATCAACGCCACAAGTGGTTATACCAACTTTTGGCATAATCCCTGTGGCAATGTTATTTGGTTATATGGTTTATAAAAAGAATTTACCTCTACCAATTGGTACAATAATAGCTTTATTATGTTTGTTTACATTGATTTACTTAGGATTTAAATTCCCTATTAGCGTTCCATTTGAAGGAAAAGGATCTTTCACCTTTTGGTTTATTCTTTTAATGGGATATGGTCTTCTAGCTTCTGTATTGCCTGTATGGATGCTTTTACAACCAAGAGATTATATTTCTAATTGGATTTTAATAATAGGTTTAGGTATTGGATTTATTGGAACACTAGTTACTCATCCTAATATTAATGCACCATTTTTCACTGGTTTTAGCAGTAAAAGCGGGCCAATTTGGCCAATGTTATTTATAATAGTAGCCTGTGGTGCAATTTCAGGTTTTCATTCATTAGTTGGTAGTGGAACTACATCTAAACAATTAGCTAAGGAATCTCAAGGTAAATTAGTTGGTTACGGAGCAATGCTCCTAGAAGGAGTTCTTGCAACTTTAGCTGTAATTACTGTTTCTGCAGGTTTATTCTGGATTGCTCCTTCAGGTATGGAACAATTTTCATTTTTTAATATACTTGGCAGTGATGGTCCTATTAAAGCATTTGGTATGGGCTATGGTAGAATAACTCAACCACTTCTTGGTACTTTTGGAATGCTATTTGGAATAACGATGTTAAAAACATTTGTTATGACTACTCTTGATACTACTATTCGTCTAGGAAGATTTGTAGCCGCAGAACTAATTGGTCCAAAAATGCCTGTTTTAAAAAATAGATTTATAGGATCATTATTCATTACAATACCAGCTTTCTACTTAGGTTATACAGGAACATATAATATTATTTGGCCAATGTTTGGAGCATCTAATCAATTAGTTGCAGCTCTTGCTTTACTTGTTGTAACAGCTTATCTCGTAGGTGTTAAAAAAACTACTAAATATACTCTTTATCCAGCTATTTTTATGATTATAACAACTTTCGCTGCTTTGATATACCAAGGATATAATCATCTATTTGGTCCAAATCCTAACTATATTTTAGGAATTACATCTGCTATTTTAATAGTTCTTGCAATAATAGTAGCTGGTGAAGCAAAAAAAATATTAATGTTATCTAAAAAACAATAGAAGAATATACATTAAAAAAGCGATCATTGATCGCTTTTTTATCTTTTATATCTATTAATGCTATTTAAAATGTAAATTAGCTATCTATAAGCATATTTAAGGAAAATAAAAAAGATTACGTGGCTACGTCCTACTCTCCCAGGAGGCTTCCCTCCAAGTACCATCGGCGCTAAGGAGCTTAACTTCTGTGTTCGGAATGG
>NZ_FRAE01000095.1 GCF_900142235.1 Tepidibacter formicigenes DSM 15518
TATGTTGAAGTTATATCCAAAAATTATATCTATCAATTTATGAAATTGTAAGAAATAGAGAGTATTTAAGAGAAAATAAAAGTATATAGAGGGAGTTGATATATTATGAAGAATTATTTAAAACTTGTAACATCATATATAAAAAAATATAGGAGTAGAACTTTTGCAATATGTTTTAGTATAGTTCTTAGTATATCATTAATAGTTGGAGTAGGAATACTATCAAAGAGTGCAAAAGAAGCTGACATAGTTAAAATGAAATATGAATGTGGAAATTATCATGTAAGATATAAAGACCTAAATAAAAAACAACTAGATATTATAAGCAAACATAAGGGCATAAAAAATATAGGATTATCATCATATTATGATTCAAATAATCCAGATGGAGAATTGATGATAAATATACTAAGCGTAAATGAAGAATATATAAAATCAGGAAATTCACAAATAATAGATGGAAAATTTCCAAATAAACAAAATGAAATAGTATTAGAAGAATGGGTTCTAAAAAATATGGGAATAAAACCTAAAGTTGGAGAAAAAGTAACTATAGAGTTATTTAATAAGAGAAAAAAAGAAACCTATACGTTAGTAGGTATATTAAAAGATAGAACAAGAGAAAAATCAGTAGGTATAATGGAAGGTTTTTTAGCAATAGATCTGAGTAATAGTTCCAAACTAGATGCTTATGTAACATTTTATGAAAAATCAGATATAAATAAAAATATAAAAGAAATATCTAAAGAAGCCAATATAAAAAATAATAATATAAGAAAAAACAATATGTTATTAGATTCATTGAGTGCAAATGGAGAAACTGATTATAATGTTATAGCTTTATCAATTATAGTAGCTATCGTATCAGGAATTGTTATATATGGAGTATTTAATATATCAATACTTCAAAGGATATCAGAATATGGAGTAATAAGAGCAATAGGTGCAGACTCATTGCAAATTTTTAAGCTAGTAATATATGAATTATTGATATTGTTAGTGATAAGTACACCGATAGGAATTGGACTAGGGATAATCGGAGCAAAAATATTTAGATCTATATCAGGAGGATTATTTACAGAGGGAATTGTTGCGATTACAAAGCTTGTTATACCCTTAGATATACTAGCACTTTCTATAATAATTGAAGGAGTAACAATATTAATAATTTCATTTTTAACATTTATAAATATAAGGAAAATTTCAGCCATGGATGCTATAAAAAAAAATATATCTTCTAAAAATATGAGTACAAGACAATTTTTATCAGTTTCGTTTTTAACTAAATTTATGTCATTCCAAAAAGCTGTTTCATTTAAAAATATATTTAGAAATAAAAAAAGTTTTATAATGATAATTTTATCAATGAGTTTAGGAAGTGCTATGTTTATAGTTTCAAGTTTTTATGTCAATTTAGCTAATATACAAGGAGAAAAAGTAGCTGAAACTTCAAATGTAAATACTGATTATAAAGTAAGTATGATACCTTCACAGTCAATGGATGCCGGGATATCTAAGGATGAGATAAAAGAAATAAAAAGTTTAAAGGGGATAAAATATGTAAATTCAATTCAAGTGCTATATTCTCTAATGTACTTAAATAAGTCTCAAATAGCAGAGCCTGGGTATTTTGAACAACAAAATTCATTTCCATACAATAAGAAGGTATTAAATGGATTATTAAATGAAGATAAAAACACCGATGGCTTTATACTTAAAAATAATGTATATGGGTATGATGATGATTTATTAAAGAAACTAGAGAAATATTTATTAGATGGCGAGATTAATATAGATAAAATGAAAAATGAAGATATAGCATTAATTAGAATACCACATCCATTAGGTCCAAATGTTGTAGATTTAAAGGTTGGAGATAAGATTAAAGTTACATACAAAGAAGATTTCAAATTAGGTAAAGATCGATTAAGATTTGATACTAAAAAGGGTAAGTACGTAACGAAAGAATTTATAGTTGGAGGAATAGTTGATGAACTTATAGAAACTTCTGATTATTATACTGGAGACAGTAGTGTTGATCTAATAATTCCTTCTAGTAAATTCAAATCTAATATAGGATTTGACAATTATCAAATAGTAAATATAGATAAAAAATCAGGTGTGAATTCAAATAAGTTAAATGATAAAATACTTAATATAACTAATAAAATAAAAGGGAGTACAGTAAGAAATCTTGGCAAAGAAAGAGGAGAGATAGATTTATTGCAAAAAAACAAACTAACTTTTATTTACTCAATAATAGTAATATTATTTATAATAAGTTTATTTAACATAATAAATAATATCAGTTATAGTCTTATATCTAGAACTAATGAGTTGGGAATGATCAGAGCTATAGGGATTACAAATAAAGAATTTAAACAAATGATTAGATTTGAAGGGTTTACATATGGCATAATTTCAAGTGTTTTTACAATTATATTTGGATTAGTTGGACAAGTACTTTTATTTAATACATTAACTCCTAAATTAATAAGTCCTAAATTTATAATACAGTGGCAAAATTACTTATTAATAATATTTATAAATATTTTAATAGGATTTATGGCAACTTATTTCCCCTCAAAGAAAATAAAAGATTTATCAATAGTTGAATCAATCAGTTCACTAGAGTAGGTGAAAATATGAAAGAAAAAGTAAAAGTAGCTGTAATAGATACTGGTATAGATAAAAATCATAAATATTTAAAAGATAATATAATTGGAGGAATAGCATTTGAATCCAAAGATGATTATATCTTGGTATCAAATAACTATGAAGATGAAAATGGACATGGAACATTATGTACATCAATTATAAAGAAAGAGTTTGAAAATGTAGAATTTTTTGTAGTTAAGGCTTTGAATAACTTAGGAAGAACAAATATACAAGTGTTAGAAGAAGCGTTAAAGTACCTTTTAAATATAGATATAAAAATTTTAAATTTGAGTTTATCTGTTATGGAAAGTGAGCTTGTTCAAGAGCTATATGAAATATGTGAAGAACTTAATATACAAGACAAAATTATTGTATGTTCTGTTGCTAATGGATTTGAATGCAGTTATCCAGCAAAATTTAACAATGTAATAGGAGTTAAAGGATTTATATTAGAAAATGAGAATGCATTTTGGTATAACAAAGACTATGATATTCAATGTGTTATAGATAATAATTCATATTTAAGATGCGACTTAAATAATTCATATAAGTTATTTGGAAAATGTAATAGCCAAGCAGCAGCAAAGTTGACTGGAGTAATAGCTTCTATTTTATATGAAAATCCTAGTGCTAAGTTGGTTGATTTAAACGTGGAATTAGAAAAATTTGCTATAAGAAACTATTGGACAAATAAGGATTTAGAAAAAAGTAAAAGATATCCAAAATTAAAATCATATGAAAATAATATTAATCAAGATATTTTAAAAGATGTTGTAGATGTAATTAGAGAAGTTCTCAGCATAGATAAAGATAATGAAGAATTGTATAAATGTAGCTTATTTAACCACTATATTGGATTAAATGAAGACAACTGTTTTGAAGTAATAAAAAAATTAGAAGAAAAATTTGAGTTAAGTTTGGATTATATGAATATTTCAAGGTATGATTTTGCATCTATATACACATTAACGGAATTTGTTGAAAATAATTTAAATAACGGGGGAAGAATAGTATGAAAATATTAGAAACTATAAATCTTACAAAAACTTATGGAAAAGGTGAAACCGTAGTAAATGCACTTAATAGTGCAAATATATCAGTTGAAAAAGGTGAGTTTGTTGCAATAATAGGGCCAAGTGGTAGTGGAAAATCAACAATGCTTCATTTACTTGGAGGACTTGAAAGACCTAGCAAGGGAACTGTAAAAATAGAAGGTGAGGATATATATGAATTATCAGAAAACAAGCTAGCACAATATAGGAGAAAAAAAATAGGTTTTATATTTCAACAGTATAATTTAATACCAGTACTTACTGTTAGAGAAAATATAGAAATGCCATTAATGTTAGATAAAGCAATTATAGATAAAACATATATAGATGAGCTTATAGAGTTTTTAAGATTAACAAAAAGACAAAAGCATTTACCTAATCAATTATCTGGAGGACAGCAACAAAGAGTAGCTATAGCTAGAGCATTAGCAGCAAAACCAGCGATAATACTTGCAGATGAACCGACTGGAAATTTAGACACTAAAACGACACAAGAAGTTATATCGTTGCTTAGAGAATCTATAAAAAAATATAATCAGACATTAATAATGATAACGCATAATGACAAAGTGGCTCAAAATGCAGATAGAATAATATCAATAGTTGATGGTAATATAAAACTATTAGAAACTAATAAATAACATGGTATTGGAGAGAAAAATTTGAGTAATTCTAAAAATATAAAAAGATTTTTGAAAGTAGTATTTGAAAAGAATAAAGTTATAGCATCTATAGCATTTATAATTATGTTAATAACATCTGTATTAGATTTATTTATACCTCAAATAACAAGACTAATATTAGATGATGCTATAAATAATAGCAAAACAAATTTATTAATAAAATTAGTTTTACTATATACAGCTATACGTATTTCTTCATCATTACTTAGTGTTATATTGGAATATATATATTCAAAAATGAAAAAAAGAGTATATATTAAGCTAAAAATAAAATTATTGAAGCATTTGTCTAAGTTGTCAGGCGATTATTATACTAATATAAAGACAGGAAACATATTGAGTATAATAGAAAATGATATGTTTATAGTAGAAAATTTTGGTGCAGAAATATTATTTTCTTTAATTATAAATGCAATTACCGCATTTATAGCTTTATTTTTCTTGTTAAAGATGGAGTTTGATTTATTACTTATAGTAATTATCTTACAGTTATTAATTACGTTAAGTCAATCTAAATTTACCAAAATTATATCATCAAAAACTGAAGAAATTAGGAAGAGTGATGGTAATCTATCTAATATAATTCAAGAGTTTGTTTCTAATATAATGAATATTGTAATATCCAAATCTAGTTTTAACTTTTTCAAAAGATATATTAAGCAAGAAAAGAGCTTGGTAAGTAAATGTATAAAGTTAGACATGATTATTTCAAGTAATATATCCATAGCTAGAATACTAAATAGTTTAATAACCATTTGTATATATGGATATGGAGGGTTAAAAATAATTAAAGGAAAAATGAGTATAGGAGAACTTATTGCATTTCAACAATACACTGAAATGTTAATTGGGCCATGTATAAGCATTATAAGATCTAATACAAGAATACAACAATCGTTAGTATCTATAAATCGTATATTTAGTGTATTAGATGAACCTATAATTATAAATCAAAATAATAAGGGACATAGACTCTCAGATACTTTTAATGGAGATATAGTTTTTGATAAAGTTGCTTTTTCTTATGATAAAGACAAGACATTAGACAACATTAATATGATATTCGAAAAAGGAAAGATGACTGCTCTTGTTGGAACAAGTGGTTGTGGAAAGTCAACTATAGTAAATTTGTTATTTAGATTATGGGATATCAATAAAGGAAAAATAATGATAGATAATATAGATATTAAAGATTATAATTTAAAATCTTTAAGAAAAAATATTTCCATTGTTACCCAAGATTTATTATTATTTGATGATAGTATATTGAATAACTTAACTTTAGGAAATAAAAACATAAGAAAACAATATGTAGAAAACATATGTAATAGGGTAGAAATTTATAAATTTATAAGCGAATTACCTAATGGATTTGATACTATTATAGGTGAAAAGGGTGTAAAATTATCAGGTGGTCAAAAACAAAGAGTTGCTATTGCAAGAGCACTTATTAGTAACTCAAGTATTATAATATTTGATGAAGCAACCTCAGCCTTAGATAATATTTCTCAAAAGAGAATATTAGAAAATATAAATGATCTTTTAAAAAATAAAACAATCATAGTAATAGCACATAGATTATCTACTATAAAAAATGCAGATAAAATATATGTTATAGACAAAGAAAAGTAGTTGAAGCAGGTTCTCATGATGAACTTATATTAAATAAAAGTGCATATTATAACTTATTAAATGATCAAAATCAAGAATTAGCATTAGCTTAAATAAAATATAAATCAATTAGAGAACTTCGGTAGCAAAGGAGTAAAGGTGAATCTTTGAATACATAAAAACGATATTAATAGGAATTTATAAAGCAAGTCTTGAGATGCTTTGCAGTTTTTAAAATAGAAAGGAATAGGGGGCGTTGGTTTTGAACTCTATTCCTTTCCTTTTTTGAACTCCTCTATAAAAAGTATTACTTCTTAGATTAAGAATATCCATAGCTTTTATAGCAGTTATTTTATCCGGGTTCCAAATAGTAGGGGTAGTACCACATAGCCATCAAGCTAAGAAAAAAGTATCCCCTATTCGTCAAAAAAATAGTAAAATGATGCTACTTACAAATTATCTAGAGAGGAGTAGCAT
>NZ_FRAE01000036.1 GCF_900142235.1 Tepidibacter formicigenes DSM 15518
AAGGCATTAATCATAGATTCAAGAGAAAAATTTCTTTTACGTCCAAAATTAGAATAATATTTTTGATAAAAAGAAAGTGGGATGAAATCACTAATATCAAAAAAATGATTTAACATAGAAAGTAAATTGTATTGATTTTGATTAAAAAACTTTTCAAAATCAGAAGAAATATTAGAAAAGTTTAATTGTTTAGCTTGAACTGGCATAAGTTTTTCCTCCTTTTTTCATTTTGAGTTATACACATCTAGTTAATGTATATATACCCAAAATGGGGGAAACTTAGCCATTTCTATAAATTTAAATGTAGTATTTATGCGAGTTGTAGAGTTCTGCAACGAGCTAGTTGTATTATTTGTAAGGGGGAATATTATGGTAAATGATTTAGTCACAATCCTGGGAATAATTATAACTTTATTTGGTATATTTTTAAGCTTAATAATTGCATGCCAATTTGCATATCTAGGAAGTGTTGAAGAAATAATTATTACAGGGATTATTGGGCTAATAAATTTATATGGACTTTATATTTTTTCCAAAAGTAAAAACTACAATAAAGATAATACTTAAAATTAAAAAGCCGCTTTACATTTAATTGTATAAAAGCGGCATTTTTTCATATTTATTATAATCAATATTATGTAAGTCAGTGATTATAACTTAACAACATTAGCAGCTTGAGGTCCTCTAGCACCTTCAACTACTTCAAATTCAACGTTTTGTCCTTCTTCTAAAGTTTTGTATCCTTCACCTTGAATTGCTGAAAAATGTACGAATACATCTTCTCCACCTTCTATAGATAAAAATCCGTAACCTTTTTCTGCATTAAACCATTTAACTGTTCCTTTTTTCATTAAAAACATCCTCCTAAATAAAACAAATTTGAAACAAATAAACTATTTGTTACCTTATATCCTAAATTACTATATTTTCGAATTATTGTCAATACAAATAAAAATTTTATTTAATAATGTACACGAACAAGCCAAAACTTAATTCCTTTATCACTCCACCCAAGATCCCAAGGAACTCTATATCTATCTGTATTATGGCAATTTACTAATGCATACCCTTTTGAATCTGCTCCAGTAACAACTGAAATATGAGTTACCTTTCCTTTTTTTTCATATGCTACGAAATCTCCAGGCAAAAGTTTATATGATGCTTTATAAACTTTGCTATAACTACCATATGATATTAAAGAAGCTCTTCCACTATATATCATATAGTCTTTAAATGCTTGTGCATTCACCCAAGCTTTACTTCCTCCTGATTTGTCATAGTTCCATTTATGAGTTTTTCTAAAATTGCCTCCTTCATATAATATTTGAGAGGCAAAATTTGCACAATCCCCTCCTAATGGATTATAATTTCTATATTTTTTATTGTATTTAAATTCATATTCTTCGTCTGCAGCTGCTCCACAAAATTCATCAGCATAATTAACAGCATTTTTTCTTCTTTCATTTATCTGTAATGAATCACTTTTTTGTTGAGATAAAATATATTCTTTTATATCTTTAGATTCTATCTCATCTAAATTAAGTGAATCTGCAAAAGGGTCAGTATACCATTCCTTTGTTATAATCCAGCCTTCTTCCTTTATCATTGTATTTAAAACATGATATGTTCCTATTCTAAAAAAATTAACATTATCTGGATCATTTTCATACACATATTCATATTCTGTTGAGGCGGTAAAATTTATTGAATATCCTTCATTTATTGTTTTTATTCGGTTTATCTTTATTTTAGTTCTTATATCTTTAAAATCTATCCCCTGTTTATTAGCCCATTTATGCAAATATTTCATTTTTTTTAGCTCATGTTCATACGCCCAAACTCCATACTTTGTACTTTTATCATAAAGATTATTCAAGGTATTTAAATCCTCATCTAAAAGTGCTCTATTTCTTGATTTAAATATTTCTTCTAGAATTTGAGAGCCTTCGTCTTCATTAAAAATCGTTACTATATCTGGTTTAAAATTAAATAATACTATCATTAGACTTAATACTAGTAAACAAGTAATACTAATAATAAATTTCATCTTTTTTATTATAATAACCACATTTCTACCCCCTAAAGTCTACTCAAAAGATTATATGTTTATAAATATAAAAATATAATTAAAGATTATAATAAAAAAGTCTTTATTCTAAAGATTTTAACTGTAGACTTCTTTGAAATTTCATGGCACCAACGAATTCTAACGAATTCCGTTGCTTAAAATTCATAACGAAAATTATATTTATCCACAATTCAAAAGGATTATTAGAAAAAACTAATAATCCTTTTGTTTTTACAGCGAATTGAGTATTTTCTCAATTTTTTTAACTATTTTATTTATTTTTTCATTTACACTCTCATTTCTAATCTTAGCACCACATTTAGGACAATATACTGCACTTTTAGGTAATATAGCTTTACATTCAGGCTCTGGGCAAAACATATATCCTATATCATTTTGTGTTATTTTTCTTTTGCACCTTGGACACACAGTTCCTGGTCTTGCTGATATTTGTTTATTACATTTAGGACATTTAATCATATTCCTCCCCCCATTTACTTATAATACCAACCTATTTAATTTATATAGTAAAAATCTATATATTTTATAATATTCATTTTTAATCTGTATTGATAGAACAAAAATACATCTAAATTTTAAAAATCTACATATAGATAAATAGTTTTTTTGTGGTTATAATATACATAAGGAGTGATAATATTGAATTATATAGTATTTGATTTAGAATTAAACAGCAAACCTTTTAAAAGTAAAATTCCAAATGAAATTGTTGAAATTGGAGCAGTGAAAATAAATGAGAATTTAGAAATAATTGATAGATTTCAGTCATTTATAAAACCTAAATATTTTCCAAAATTGTTTAGAACAATAAAGAAAAAAACTAAAATATCTCAAGTAGATATTAACAATGCCCAAAGTTTTGATACAGTTTTAAATTTCTTTAAAAACTGGATTGGAAAAGAATATATATTATTCTCATGGGGATATGATGATTACTATCATTTTAAAACTAATTGTACATTACATGAATTAGATATTAATTGGTTATATAAATTTGTAAATATTCAAAAACAATTTGCTCATATATATAAATTCGAAAAAGGTCAATATCCTAGTTTAAAAAATGCATTAAATAAATTAGATATACCATTAGAAGAAGATGATTTTCATAGAGCTGATATAGATGCTGAATATACAGCAAAAATATTTATAAAAGTCTTTAATAAACTGACTTTTTCCAATGTATTAAAAAATTAGCCTATATATAAATTCTTACATATTATTATTCATCAACAACTTCAACTTTATTCTTTTTTATTAACCCTGGAATTAATGATAAAATTATAAACACTAATGCTCCTATTCCAAAATATCCAAAAGTTTTTCCTATATCTCCTTTTCCTGTTACTAAAGCTCCTCCCATAAATGTAAATGCTATAATTCCAGGTACAGTACATATCCAAGAAATAATAATATATGATCTAAAGCTAATATTTGTAAGCCCATATGCATAGCTTTGAAGCATATAAGGAAATCCAGGTACTAATCTTGTAAAAATCAACAATCTCCATCCATGTTTTTGAACACCATCATCTATTTTTTTTAATACTTTATTCTCTTCAATCAATTTTTGCATTATGTCTCCAGCAGCATATCTAGCTATCAAAAACGCAGCACTATCACTTATAATTGCTGCTAATCCTGTCCATACAGTTCCCATAACAGGCCCAAACGCTAATCCTGCTAAAATTGCCATAGGAGGAGCCGGTAAGAAAAAAATACAACTGAATATAAATAAAATCATATATATTATTGGTCCTATTACTTTATATCCTTGTATCCAAATTTTAATTTTTTGTATATTCTCTAAACTCATATATTCAAAAAATCCTAAAAATTTTATACTCAAAACAATAGTTATAATTACACCAAATATAATTATGCATTTTTTTAACTCCTTAGATTCTTTTATTTTCTTCACTGTTTTCCCTCCTAATCCCGTTATTTATTTAAAAAAGGACTGCTCTATTATTAACAGAACAATCCTTTTATTCTTATTAAAATCCCTTACCTTTACTACTTTTCCATAGGCATATTAAAGTCTCCACCCCATTCATAAATTGAAGCTTCATAATTTCTAACTTTATCAAAGCCAACGGCTCTGAGGATCATGGCTGTATATCCAGATCTTATGCCCATTGTTCAGTATACCGTAAAATCATCTTCTGGCTTAACACCTAACTGTACCATAATATTTTTAATCTCCTCCGGAGATTTAGGTGTACCATTTTCATTTAAAAGATCTGTCCATAGCATATGTACAGCCCCTTTAATATGACCGCCTCTTGGCTCTCCTGCATTTTGAGATCCTTTAAATTCTTTCTCTGTTCTTACATCTATTAAAACTTGTTTTCCTAAATTCTCATATACATGTTCCTTCGTTGCAACGTAACTTTCATCATAATCCTTTAATACTACTCCTAAGGTAGGTATTGGATTAACTACTTCATCTGTCAACTCATATCCTAATTTTTTCCAATACGAGAGTCCACCTACTAGCATTTTTACATTATCCATACCCACTTGTTTTAGTTGCCAAACTGCTCTACCATCAGCCCCTGGACCTTTAAACACATCAGAATAAAAAACTACTGTTTTTTTGTTATCTATACCTAGTGATTCTAGTTTTGCTTTTAAATCTTCCTTTTTCATAATAGTTCCCCATCCTGGGTCACCTGGTTTCCCTACCTTATCTGAAAATGCATGAAGTCCTATACTTATCGCTCCAGGAATATGCTCTTTTGCGTAAATATCTGGTTTATTGCAATCTAGTAATACTAAATCATCACTTCCTAACAACTTATTAAGCTCATTAGGTGTAATTAAGAAATCATTATTTTTATAAACTGAAATATCAAATTCTTCTTTTATTATATTTTCTGTAGAATTTGAAGTGTTTTTAGAACAACCAACTATACTAAAAACCAATATAGTAGTTGTTAATAAAAGAAGTATCTTCTTAAAATTCAACTACATCATTCCTTTCTTTTTTTTATCATTCCAAACTTTCTTAAATAAAACAATAAATGTACTTAATGCAAATAAGCATAAAAGTCCAAATACAAATGTCCTTGCTGTACCTGTAAGCATACTCCCAATATATGAGTAAATGATGGTAGCTGGTAACTGACCAATTCCCGTTGCTATAAAAAATGACCAAAAACTCATTGAAGTAAGTCCTGCTGAATAACTAACAATATCAAATGAGATAAATGGAAGTAATCTAGCAATCAAAATAGCATATTTCCCATAATTTCCAAAAAACTCATCAATGCTTTTTAAAGCAGTGCGTGATGTAAGCTTTTCAACTACATTTCTCCCTAAAAATCTTGCTATATAAAAGCAAATTGTAGCCCCTGCCATGGCACTTGACCACGAAAGGAGTGCTCCCTTAACCCAACCAAAAAGACCTGCATTTGCAAAGGTTATAATAAAAGCTGGTAGAGGTGCTGCAATTGATTGTAAAATCATAAGAAAAAATGATACAATAGGAGCCCAAATACCAAATCCTAAAATATAATCTCTTACCATATCTACATCTACATTACTTAAAATAAATATAGCCTGATTTATATTAATTTTTACAGCAGGTATAAAAAAATATACAGATATTATAATAGCTAAAAATATAATTTTTGATTTATATCCCTTTATTAATCCTTTAATAATAATCACCCCTTTCTTAATTAAATATTTTTCACAACAAATTCTTGTAAAAAATTAACTTGATTATCAATTTTTTTATAAATACTTATATGAAAATAATATCATTATATGTAAATTTTAGTCTAATAGATAAATTTTATATCTTTAAAGTCATTTATAAATTTTTCTTATAACAAAAAAAACTTCGTAAATTTAAATTTACGAAGTTTTTTATTATTTAACTTTTAAAAATATTTTTCTTGCTTCTACCATACGCTGAATAGCAGTTATTAAAACTATTACAGAAAATATATTTGTAATTAAACCAAGATAATTTGTACATAAAATCATTAAAGTAAGCAGTATAAATCCTTCTGTTCTTTCCGCTATTCCTGCTTGATAATAAAATGACTTTATTCCATTTTTATCACTTAACGCTCCAACCGTTAAAAAAATAGTCATAGAAAAAAGAATACATGATGTTAAAATTAAAAAATTAAATCTTAAATGTTCAAATCTTACTGCTAAGCTAATTATTACTGAAATTTCTACAATTCGATCAAAAGTAATATCCATTAAAGTTCCCCAAGGTGTTGTATTTTTTTTAGCTCTTGCCATGGCTCCATCAACAGCATCTAAAAATCCTGAAATCCAAAGAAATACACAAGCTGTTATAGGCAAATTTAAATATATAAATATTGATGTTGATATACCTATAATAAAAGCTAAAAATGTAACTTGATTAGGAGTCATGTTACATTTTAAAAATGTTTTTGATGTTAAATTTATTATTGGATTTACATATTTTCTTGCATGTGTATCTAACATTTTAATTCCTCCATATCATCCTTTATAAAGTATATATTTTTTATATCATATTCTACAAAAACTCTTTCTCCAACTTCAAACTCAATATCTAGATTAAACTTTTGAACAACTTCAATCTCATTTGATTTAACATCTATTTTAAAAAATAAAAAACCTTGTCTAAAAGAACAATCTTTTATAATTCCATAAAATCCATTTAAAGCATTTTTTAAATTATACATCTTCTTTACTTCAAAACATTCTGGTTTTAATATAATATTTCCATAAAATCCATTTAAACTAGAATCTTTTAAATTGATTTTTAAATTTTCATATTTAAAAATATCATCTTCTACTCTTCCATAAAATGTATTTTTAATTCCTAAAAAATTTGCTACGTAAGTATCTAAAGGTTTTTCATAAATTTCTTTTGGAGAACCCTTTTGAAGTATTTTTCCTTCTTTCATTATAGCCATTCGATTAAATAAAATAAAAGCCTCTTCTTTATCATGAGTTACAAAAACAATAGTCATTTTATATTTTTTATGAATCCTTAAAATTAATTCTCTCATTTCGTCTCTTAGTTTTGGATCAAGAGCACTAAAAGGCTCATCCATAAGTAAGATTTCAGGTTTTAATACTAATGCCCTTGCTAAAGAAACTCTTTGTTTTTGTCCTCCACTTAACTCATGAGGATATTTATTTTCAAACCCCTTTAACCCTACAGATTCAAGAACTTTATTTATTTTTTCAATACTATCTTTTTTAGAAATTTTTTTCATTTTTAACCCAAAATAAATATTCTCAAAAACATTCATATGAGGAAATAATAAAGGTTCTTGAAAAATCATACCTATATTTCTTTTTTCTGGTGCAATATTAGTAATATCCCTATCTTCCATATATAAATTTCCTCTATTGGGTACAATAAGTCCTGCTATTATTTTTAAAAGAGTTGTTTTTCCACAACCAGAAGAACCTATTAATCCAAAAAAATCTCCTTTTCTAATTTTTAAATCATCTATTTCTAAAAAAAAATTAAAATCTTTATTACTTGAAATATATTCTTTTTTTATATTTTTTAAATGCAACTTAATCATAAGACTTACCTTTCCACCCTATTATTTTTTATTCATAATATTTCTTTAAAAAAAGCTCCATAATACATAATGAGATTATGGAAACAATAGCAAACAAAATAGAATATACAGCTCCTATGTTTTTATCTCCTCCATTAATAAAAGGAAACATTAATGTTGAAAGAGTAACTACTTGTCCTCCTCCAATTAAAATTGTTATTATATACTGACTTAAAGAAATTAAAACTGTTAAACTAGCTCCCGCTACAATTCCTGGTAGCAAAAAATAAAATTTCACATACATAAAAGTAACAATACTTCCTGCTCCAAGCATCTTTGCTTGTTCTTCCCACTTAAATCCCAAATTTTTAAAACTAATGCTAATAACCCTTATCATATAAGGAAGAGTTGGTATTATATGAGATAAAATTACTCCTAATATAGATTCTGTTAAATTCAATTTAATGAATGTTTTATGTATTCCCATTACTGAAATTATAGGAGGAAAAATTATAGGCATAAGCAAAAATATTTCTATAAACTTTTTTCCCTTAAAGTCATATCTTCCAATTGCATCTGAAGCAGGAATTGCTATAATTAAATTTATTATAGTTACAATTAATGCTATTTTAAAACTTGTCCATATTCCTTTTATAGTTTGAATATTAAAAAAAACATACTCCCATCCTTCAAAACTAAAGCTTGTAGGGATTAACTCAGGCCATCTCCATCCATTTGAAACACTAAGTAAAAAAAGAAAAATAACAGGTAAAAATCCAAATAAAATTATTGCTGTTAAAACCCCAAAGCCTATTTTGTCCCAAAACTTTCTATTCATATTATTTCCTTCTTTCATGTATATTCTTTTTTTCAAAAAAATAAAAAACAGCTCCTATTGATAGTATAATTATAATGGTAAGTACATTAATTGCAAGTGCCTTTGGTCTATCTATTAAATTACCATTCATATATATTTGATAAGAATACACAGAAATCATCTTAGGATAAGTAACTCCAAGCAGAAAAGGTATTTCAAAGTCTGCAAAAGTATAAGTAAATATTATAAAGGATGAAATTTTTAAAGGTGAAATTAATAAAGGAAAAATAACTTCTTTAAAAAAGTTAAATCTACTAGCTCCTAACATATATCCTAACTCAACCCAAGAACTCTCTACTTTTAAAACAACTGAAAACAGCATTAATACAACAAAAGGACTTGTTTTCCATATATAAGCAATAATAATTCCAAATCCAAATTCATCATTTATTATTACTGGAAAATCTGTTATTTTTTCAATTATTCCCATATTAAATAAAATACTACTAATCCATCCACTTTGTGTAAATATCATAAAAATAATATACCCAGAGACTAAATAAGGAAATAACATAGGTATTTGAAAAAAATTTTTAATAACTAAAGTAAATCTACTGTACTTACTAGTCTTGATTATAAATAATAAGAAAATTATAAACAAACCTAAAAAAACTGAAATAAGTGTAGATATAATAGAAATTTTAATTGTAAGAAAAAAGCAATCCCAAAATTCAGATGATTTTAATAGTTCTTCATAATGCTTAAAAGAAATTTGACTTACATCATAAATAGATGTAAGTCCTAAACTCTGAATAAAGCCTTCTACTAGTCCTGCAAAAAATAAGATACAAGTAAGCATTAGTACTGGTAAAACTAAAATGTACGGTCTAATCTTTTGCAACATTTTCCATCCAATCCTTTTCAATTTCTTCTACATATTTTGATTTCATTTCAGGAATTTTATGTTTTTGAAGTTTTTCTAAGAATTTAGTTTCTTTCAACCCATAAATACTGCTTAACTTTTCTTTATCACTATTTGAAAGTTTGTCATATGATATAACTAGCCCATCTCCCCAATAAGATGGATTAAATTTTGTAATCTGAGCGTTAGGTGATAAAAGAAAATTAATCACAACCATGGCACCTTCTTTATTTGAAGCATTAAATGGTATAGTTAAGTAATGAGTGTTAGACAAAGTACCATCATTTAAAAAAAATACATTAGTTGATTCTTTGAATTCTCCATTTTTTATTTTATTAAAAGCATGTAATGGATTATACGACATACTCATTAAAACTTCTCCATTTGCATATAACATATCCAATTTTGAACTACTTTCAGGATATGTTTTTCCTTTTCTCCATAAATAGGGTTTTATTTCTTTCATAT
This sequence comes from Tepidibacter formicigenes DSM 15518, assembly GCF_900142235.1. GTDB lineage: Bacteria > Bacillota > Clostridia > Peptostreptococcales > Peptostreptococcaceae > Tepidibacter > Tepidibacter formicigenes. The sequence goes on from NZ_FRAE01000036.1 coordinate 9,828, forward strand.
AATCCCAAGTAATATTACTATCACTTTTAAATTTATTCATATCTACAGTATCATAACCTTTATACTCACCTATAAGATGGACAAATGTTTGGCGTATAAAAGCACTTCCTGTAAAATCAGGTGGAGAAGGATACGTAAACTTTCCTGGATTTTCTTTTATCCATTCTTTAAACTCTTTCATGTCTTTTGGAGGATTTTTTACTTTTTCTGAATCATATATAAAAACAAACTGAGATTTTCCCCAAGGAACTTCCATTCCCATAGTATCTTCACCAAAATCATATTTTATATCTAAAGAATCTTTGTCTACATATTTATTATAATTAGGAAGCTTATCTGCAAAAGATGCCCATAATAAATTATTATCCTTTGATGTTTTGAAATTTTCCCCATTAATCCATAAAATATCTATGCTTCCTTGTTTTTTATCAACTTCTTTTTCAGTTAATAATTTATTAATCATATCTTTGGGATCATTTATTGGCACACGGTTCAAACTAATGTTAAATTTTTTCTTTATTAAAGGCTTAGCCCAATCATCTATATATGAATTAACAGATTTATCTCCACCCCACATATAAATATTAACTTCTTGACCTTTACTTTGTGAAACAATATCTTCCCATTTTAAATCTAATATATTTATCGATTCTTTTTCTTCTTTTTTTGAACATCCCGATATAATACTTATACTTATTAATAATATAACTAAAATCCAAGCTATTTTTTTCATATATATTCTCCTTTTTATAATTACTACTATTTATTATAATAAGCTATTTTTATTTAATCTTTCAATCATATTTTTACATTTATATCTATTTTTCCATTTTTTTAGAGCATTTACTTTACTTTGAGTAAATTTTAAATATATTTCCTCATTAAACATCAAGTCTAATATATGAATACTATTTTTTCCACCAATAATCATAGATTCTACACATGATTCACAGTAAGTCAATATATATTTAGAGTTTACCTCATTTGCTCTTTTTTTCATTTGGTTTAATGCTAAACTTTTATCCTTTATATTAAGCATTCCTCCACAGCATAGAGTTTTTTCCTTAGAATTATTAAATTCTTCTATTTTAATACCCATATCATTTACTATCTTTCTAATGGATTCATGTATATTTGATTCATTTCTAGTTGGACAAGGATCATGAAGAGCAAAAGTAATATCTAAATCTTTATATTTATTTTTAATATGATTAGGAATATCTATAGTACTAATTACTTCCCAAAGAGACTTTACTTTTATATTTTTACTATTTTCTTTTATAGTTTTAAAACAAGATTGGCAAGCAATTATTACCTCGTTAACATTCATTTTTTCTATTTCATCTTCTAACTGAGAATAATATTTTTTAAAATCATCTTTATTTCCAGCTAATTTAGATGGAGAAGCACAGCATTTTAAAATCATACCAGTTCCCGGTAAATTTTTTTTCAAATACTCATATGTCTTAATAACTATATCTGGACTATACGAAGCTAAACTACATCCAGGTATAAAAGCCCTTATAGTATTTATACTATCCTTAACTGATGTAGTAAAAATTTTTGAGAAACTGCTTATTTGATGTAATTTCACATTTAAATTGTTTTTTTTCATTATAAATTCATCCTTTTAAGTTTAATAACTATGTCGAAATAAAGTATATCATACATATTTAATGTTTAATTATAAAAAAATTCTATATTTAGTATATATATAATAAAATTTTTTAATAATTTCATAAAAAAGTCTTTATTCTAAAGATTTTACAATGTAGACTTTTTTGAAACTCATAACGGAATTTATATTTATCCACAATTTAAATAGGAATATAATTTCCTATTCGTTATAAAAAAATTAGAGCAGTCAAAAGACTACTCTAATTTTTTAACAAGTTTTTCTAAGATTTTCAATAGCTTTATTTAAGTTTATCTCATTTGCTTTTGCAGCTTCTTTTAATTCACTATTTATAACTACATTTATATACTCTCCATCATACTCTACTCCATCAATAAATTTATATTGCTCCAAAGCATTCCTAACCTTAGCCTCAACATCATTATAATTTAATACATCATTTGAATTAGCATATGAATATTTGTATATCATAATATTACCTCCTCAATTTTTATTATTTCTATAAATTTAAAAATTTATTTCTTTTTTTATTCCTTTTTTAAGTATATTTTCATAATCAATGAATTCATAAATATTATCTTCAAATAAATCACTAAACTTCTTAAATTCATCAATATTTAGTTCTTCTATTGATACATTTTTTTCTTCACAATATATAACAATATTTCCTACTACTTTATGAGCATCTCTAAATGCCATACCTTTATTTACAAGATAATCTGCAACTTCTGTAGCATTTAAAAATCCTCCTTTTACTGCCTTTAACATATTTTCTTTTTTTACTTTTAAAGTTTCAAGCATTCCACCCATTATCTTTAAGCAGTTTAAAACAGTATCTATTGAATCAAAAAACTTTTCTTTATCTTCTTGCATATCTTTATTGTATGCAAGGGGAATTCCTTTCATAGTAGTAAGTATTGATATTAAGTTTCCATATACTCTTCCAGTTTTTCCTCTTATGAGTTCTGCTCCATCTGGATTCTTCTTTTGAGGCATAATACTACTTCCAGTTGCATATTCATCATTTATTTCAACAAAATCAAATTCTTTACTGCTCCATAAAATAAGTTCTTCGCTTAGTCTACTAAGATGCATCATTATTATTGAAAAAGCTGAAATAAATTCTATTATATAATCTCTATCACTTACTCCATCTAAGAAATTATCGACTTTCTTTTTAAATCCAAGTTCCCTGCATGCATATTCTCTATCTATACTATATGTTGTTCCAGCAAGTGCACAACATCCAAGTGGACTTTCATCCATTACGTCTATTGCATTTAGTATTCTTTTTTTATCTCTCTCAAGCATACTATAATAAGCCATAATATGATATTTAAAAGTTATAACTTGTGCTCTTTGAAGATGAGTATATCCAGGCATTAAAACATTATTTTTTTCTCCAAGTTCTTTGATTATATCTTGAAGACTTTCTACAGCGTTAACTACTTCAAATCCTTTTTTCTTTGTATAAAGTTTCATATCAAGTGCTACTTGATCATTTCTACTTCTCGCTGTATGAAGCTTTTTACCAAGTTCTCCTATTCTATTTATCAAATTTATTTCTACAAAGCTGTGTATATCTTCATAATTACCTTCAATTTTCAAAACATTATTTTCTATATCTTTAAGTATTGATTGCAACCCTTCAATTATAATATCTCCTTCATATTTTGTCAAAATATTTGTTTTAACCAACATTTTAACATGTGCAATACTTCCATTTATGTCTTCAAAATATAATATTTTATCAAAATCAAGTGATTTATTAAACTCTTCCATAAGTGTATTTTCTTTTTCTTTGAATCTTCCACCCCAAAGCTTCATTTGTTTATTACCTTCTTCCTGATTAGTTTTTGTTTTTCATCATAGCTTTTATCTTAAATGGTAGACTAAACAAGTTTATAAATCCTTGAGCATCTTTATGGTCATAAAGTTCACTTTCTCCAAAAGAAGATATTCCTTCATCATAAAGAGCATACGGTGAATCCATTCCAGCAACCATTATATTTCCTTTATACAGTTTTAATTTTACATTTCCTGTAACATTTTCTTGTGTTATATCAACAAAAGCGTCTATTCCTTCTCTTAATGTATTAAACCATAGTCCATCATAAACAATTTGTGCATATTTCTGAGAAATTATCTGCTTATAATGAAGTGTATCTCTATCTAAAGTTAAATGCTCAAGTTCTTTATGGGCTGTAAATAAAATAGTTCCACCTGGTGTTTCATAGATTCCTCTTGATTTCATTCCCACAAGTCTATTTTCTAATAAATCTACAACTCCTATTCCATTTTCTCCACCAATTATATTTAATTTTTCAACTATCTGAGCTGGGGAATATTCTTTTCCATCAATTTTTTTTGGTATTCCTTTTTCAAAGTATATTTCAATATAACTAGCTTTATCTTTTGCTTTTTCTGGTGGAGTTATCATCATATATATATCTGTATTATGTTCATTTTTTAGATTTTCTAAATCTCCACCCTCATGACTTAAATGCCATAAATTTTTATCTCTTGAATATATTTTTTCTTTAGTAACAGCTACTTCAACTCCATGTGAATTTGCATAATCTATTGCATCTTCTCTTGATTTTATATTCCATATTCTCCATGGCGCAATTATTTTTATACTAGGATCAATAGATGCTATTCCTGTTTCAAAACGAACTTGATCATTCCCTTTTCCTGTACAGCCATGGCAAATATATTTAGCATTCTCTTTATGCGATATTTCAACAAGCTTTTTGGCCATTAAAGGTCTTGCAAGAGATGTTCCAAGTAAATATTTATTTTCATAAACAGCTCCTGCTTTTAAAGCTTTAAACACATAATCTTTTACAAATTCTTCTTTTACATCTTCAATATATACTTTTAATGCACCTGATTTTATAGCCTTTTCTTTTACTTCATTCATATCATCTCCTTGACCTACATCTACGCAAACTGCAATTATATCAACATTATAGTTTTCTTTTAACCAAGGTATAATTATAGAAGTATCTAATCCTCCTGAATAAGCTAAAACAACTTTCTCTTTCATATATTAATCCTCCCTTATTGTCCATTTATATAAAAAACTCTCATCTCTTTAAAATCAAGAGACGAGAGTTATCCCGTGTTACCACTCTTATTGATATAATATACATATCTTAAATGATAATACTAAAAAAGCCCTCATCTCTTAAAATCAAGAGACGAGAGCTATCCCGTGTTACCACTCTTATTGATATGAATACTCATATCCACTCATTACCCTTTAACGGTTGGTCCGTATTTTCCTACTTAATTTCAGAAAATATCCTCCATGGCTCTCTTCAGTATAACTATGTTGCTAGACTCACACCAACTCCAGCTCGCTGAAACAATCATTATACTTACTCTCCACTTCACAGGATTTAATATTATTATATTACCTTTTTATAAATTTATAACTATAAAAAATATAAAAAAGTCTTTATTCTAAAGATTTTAAATGTAGACTTTTTTGAAATTTCATAGCGCCAACGAATTCTAACGAATTCCGTTGCTTAAAATTCATAACGAAAATTATATTTATCCACAATTCAAAAGGATTATAATTTCCTATTCATTATAAAAAAAGCTCTCATCTCTTAAAATCAAGAGACGAGAGCTACTTCCCGTGTTACCACTCTTATTGATATGAATACTCATATCCACTCATTACCCTTTAACGGTTGGTCCGTACATGCCTAGATTTCAATATAACTATACTACTAGAATCACACCAACTCTAGCTCGCTGAAGCAATCATTATACTTACTCTCCACTTCACAGGATTTATATGTTTTAGATTTAAATTTTTAATTCAAATTGTTGAAATTAATTATAAACCCTTTTCATATTAATGTCAATTCAAAAGTTATATTTTTTTGTATAAATTTTATTTTCAGATATTTTATACTTTTTATTAATCTGTTTTTAATTTAAACTCTGTATCCGTTAGTTCAAATTTATCCTTTAGGCCAGAAGTTACATAAATTTCTGAGTCCTTAGTAACAAATATAGCATCTATATTTTCTAATTCTTCAATAAGCTTTAAACCCTCATCAAGCCCCAAAGAAAAAGCTACTGTTGATAAAGAGTCAGCATCTATCGAGCTGTTTGCTATTATAGAAACTCCTACAAGATTATTTTCAACAGGATATCCTGTATCTGAATCTAATATATGATGATAACGCTTACCATCCTTTTCGAAAAATCTTTCATAAACTCCAGATGTAACAACAGTTTTATTAGAAATACTCACTATGCCTATATAATTTCCTCTTGGAGAAAAAGGATTTTGAATAGCAATCTTCCACGGAGTCCCATCAGGTTTATCACCATAAGCAAATACATTTCCTCCAAGATTAATGACTGCATGTTCTACATTACTTTCCTTAAAAATTTTTATAATTTCATCAGCTGCGTATCCTTTTGCAATTCCTCCTAGGTCAAGAACCATGCCTTCTTCTTTTAACATAACACTTTTTTTAGACTCATTTAAAATTACATTATTATAATTTACTAATTCTTTTTTGTTATCAATTTCATTTTGAGAAGGTACTCTAGCATATTCCGTTCCAATGTTCCAAAGTTTTACAAAAGGCCCAATTGATATATCGAATTTCCCATTAGATAGTTCTGAAAAATATTTTCCTTTCTTTATAACATGAAAAGTATCATCAGATACTTTAACAAAATCTTTACCAGCATTTGAGTTTATCTTTATAACTTCACTAGTTTCTTTATTAATAGTCATTTTATTTTCTATATCTCTAAGCCTGTCAAATATTTCATTAAAAATTTCTTCTGAAACATTATCATATATATCTATTGTTATAACTGTACCTAAGACAAATTCTGTTTTTGAAAGTAATTCTTGACTAACATCCTTTCTTTTATTTGAACATCCTGTTAAAATAATTATTATAATAATAAATATATATCCTATCTTTCTTTTTTTATTTATCATATATTCCTCCATATAAATTCTTGATTTCAGTTTTTTATTCATTCTTCTTTACAGGGCCATTATCTAAAGCCTTTTTAGCTAATTTAAAAAATTCACTAACATGTATTGATACCCCTGATATTGCATCAGTACGTCCTTCATTATCTTTATACTCTATAGCTGTTGGATCTTGTGTTTTCAATAAGAAAGCTTCTACTTTTTCTGCTTGTTCATGCCATGGCGCTTTTGCTCCTGCTTTTTCTACCATTGGATAACCTCCGTTTTTAGATAGAGTTTTTTTGTCTTCTCCATCTTTTTGAACTCCATTCCAATCAGCAGAAATTATCTTTCCATCTTTAACTTCAAGTTTTACTATATCTTTAAATCCCGTTTGTTCGTCAAAATCATCTTCTTGTGCAATGTAAATTCCATCTTCATACTTTACTGCGTTTTGAGATATATGTAAAGTACATCCTACTAGCAACCCAATAGATATAATTAATGATAATCCTATTATTAAAATTTTATTTTTTTTCATATTATTCCTCCTCGTATTACACAAATAATTATCAACTTCATTATATATTTATTATACCATTACAACAATACCTAAAGTAAAAAAGTCTTCATTCTAAAGATTTTAAATGTAGACTTTTTTGAAATTCCATGGCGCCAACGAATTCTAACGAATTCCGTTGCTTAAAATTCATAACGAAAATTATATTTATCCACAATTCAAGAAAGATTATAATTTCCTATTCATTATAAAAAGACAACACAAATTGCGTTGTCTTTTATAATTTTATTATTTATTTTTTTCCTTTAATACAGCTTGCGCTGCAGCAAGTCTTGCTATAGGAACTCTATATGGTGAGCATGAAACATAATCAAGTCCTATATTATGACAAAACTCAACAGATGAAGGCTCTCCACCATGTTCTCCACAAATACCAAGCTTAATATTAGGTCTTGTTTTTCTTCCAAGTGTTGATGCCATCTTAACAAGTTTTCCTACTCCATTTTTATCTAGTACTTGGAATGGATTTTTTTCAAATATATTTTTAGAATCATATTCTACTAGGAATTTGTTAGCATCATCTCTTGAAAAGCCGTATGTCATTTGAGTTAAATCATTGGTACCAAAACTGAAAAACTCTGCTTCTTTTGCTATTTCATCAGCTGTTAAAGCTGCTCTTGGAACTTCTATCATTGTTCCAACTAAATAATCAAGTTCAATACCTGATTTTTCTATTATTCTATCTACAGTTTCAACAACAAAATCTTTTATATATTTAAGTTCATTAATATCTCCTATAAGAGGTATCATTATCTCTGGCTTTACATTTATTCCTTTATTTTTGACCTCTATAGCTCCTTCAATTATTGCTCTTGCCTGCATTATATATATTTCAGGATAAGTAATTGCAAGTCTGCACCCTCTATGACCTAACATTGGGTTAAATTCTTCTAAATCTTCAACTCTCTTGCTTAACTCATCATAAGAAATTCCCATATCTTTAGCTAAAGATTTAATATCTTCTTCTTTTTTAGGTAAAAATTCGTGAAGTGGTGGATCTAAAAGCCTTATTGTTGTAGGTCTTTCTTCCATTGCTTCAAATATACCTATAAAATCTTCTCTTTGCATAGGTAAAAGTTTATTAAGAGCTTCCTCTCTTTCATCAATTGTTTTTGATAATATCATTTTCCTTACAACAGGTATTCTAGTTTCATCAAAGAACATATGCTCAGTTCGACAAAGACCTATACCTTGTGCTCCAAATTTCACAGCAGTTTGTGCATCCTTTGGAGTATCTGCATTTGTTCTTACTTTAAGAACTCTTATTTCATCTACCCAATTCATAAGTTTTTCAAATTTACCAACAAGTTCAACCTCAACTCTAGGTATATTCCCTAGATAAACATTACCTGTAGAACCATCAAGAGATATGTAATCTCCCTCTTTTACAACTAAATCACCTATTCTGAATTCTTTTTTGTGTTCTTGAATCTTAATTTCTCCACAACCCGCAACACAGCATTTTCCCATTCCTCTTGCAACAACAGCAGCGTGAGATGTCATACCCCCTCTTGCTGTAAGTATTCCTTCACTTAAAACCATACCTTCTATATCTTCAGGAGATGTTTCAAGTCTTACAAGAAGCGCTTTTTCTCCATTAGCCTTTGCATTTACAACATCATTTGCTGTAAAATATACTCTTCCTGATGCTGCTCCTGGAGATGCTGGAAGTCCTTTTGCTATAACTTGTGCTTCTTTTAATGCTTTTTCTTCAAAATTAGGATGAAGAAGTTGATCTAGTTGCTTAGCATCTATTCTTAAAATTGCTTCTTCTTTACTTATAAGCTCTTCATTTACCATATCCACAGCTATATTAATAGCAGCACTTGCAGTTCTTTTTCCATTTCTTGTTTGAAGTATATATAATTTTTCATTTTCAATAGTAAATTCTATATCCTGCATATCTTTATAATGATTTTCAAGTATATGTGTGACTTTTTCAAACTCTTTATATACTTTTGGCATTAAATATTTTAAATTACTTATATGTTGAGGTGTTCTAATACCTGCAACTACATCTTCTCCTTGAGCGTCTACTAAAAATTCTCCAAATAATTTATTTTCTCCTGTAGATGGATTTCTTGTAAATGCAACTCCTGTACCTGAAGTTTTACCCATATTTCCAAACACCATAGACTGAATATTTACTGCTGTTCCTAAATCATTAGGAATATCATTTAGCTTTCTATATACTATTGCTCTTGAGTTATTCCAAGAATCAAACACTGCCTTTATGGCAAGTAAAAGCTGCTCTTTTGGATCATTAGGAAATTCTTTTCTAAGCTCTCTTTTATATATTGATTTAAATTCTTTAACTATTTCTTTTAAATCTTCAACAGTTAACTCTGTATCATATTTATATCCCTTTTCTTCTTTTATTCTATCTAAAACTGATTCAAATTTATACTTTGGAATACCCATAGCCACATCCGAGAACATTTGTATAAACCTTCTATAACTGTCATAAGCAAATCTTTCATTATTTGTATTTTTTGAAAGTGCTTTTACAGCTATATCATTAAGTCCTAAATTGAGTATTGTATCCATCATTCCAGGCATTGATATTACTGCACCTGATCTCACAGAAAGAAGTAGTGGATTTTCTTCATCTCCCAATCTTTTTCCTAAGGTTTTCTCAAGGTTTGAAAGAGAATTCATTATTTCATCTATAAGTTCTTCCCAAAGATTTTTATTTTTCTCATAATATGTATTACACGCAGTAGTTGTAACTGTAAATCCAGGAGGAACTGGAAGACCAATTTTTGTCATCTCAGCTAAATTTGCACCTTTTCCTCCTAATAGACTTTTCATTTCTTTTGAACCTTCAGAAAAACTATATACATATTTCCCCACTTTTTACACTCTCCCTTTTAGTATTTAATTATATTAAAGTCGCATATGACTTAATCAACTTAACCATTTAAAAATCCTTTATAAACTCTAAGTCCATTTTCCTTCATTATATTTATAATAAGACCAGCAGTTTCTTCAATAGCCTTATTTGATACATTAATAATAGGGCATCCTATTTTTTTCATTATTCTTTCTGCATATTCAATTTCTTCTAAAATTCTTTCCATAGTAGCATAATTTGCATTACTAGAAAGTCCTAATGCTTTTAACCTTTCTTGTCTTATTTCATTTAATTTTTCTGGAGTATTTGTAAGTCCTATTATTTTTTTAGTTGGTATTTCAAATAGCTCTTTTGGTACTGGAACTTCAGGTACTAAAGGGACATTTGCTACTTTTATATTTTTATTAGCTAAATACATACTAAGAGGCGTTTTTGATGTTCTTGATATACCAATAAGAACTAAATCTGATTTCACAAGACCTCTAGCATCTTTCCCATCGTCATACTTTACAGCAAATTCTATAGCCTCTACTCTTTTAAAATATTTTTCATCTAATTTCCTTATTATTCCTGGCTCTCTTAAAGGCTCTAAATTAGTCCTTAAAGCTATAGATTTAAGTAGTGGACTAACTAAATCTATACTAGGTATCTTGTTATCTTTACAAAATTTAGCAGTATAATTTGCAAGTTCTAAATCTACTAATGTATATACTACTATTGAATTTTCATTTTTTGATTCATTTAAAATTTCATCTAAAAAATCTATATCAAGTACATAAGGATATTTTCTCATTTCATAATTGTTTATATTAAACTGACCAATAGAAGCTCTTGCTACTTGCTCTCCTGTTTCTCCTAAAGAATCAGATATTATATATATAACTAAATTTTCCATAAAACACCTCTCTATTCTCCACATAATTCTACAAATAATCTTGCTATATTAGTTTTTGAAATTCTTCCAATTACTTGGTGATATTCTTTCCCATTTTTAATTTCTGTATCTACAACAGGAAGAGAATCAACTTCATGCTCTATTATTTTTTTTACAGCTTCAGAAATACTTTCATTTGGATTTGCTATAACAATATTCGGCATTCTAGTCATTGTCATCCCAACAGGAATTTTATTAATATCCATTCCTCCTATTGTACTTTTTAATAAATCTTTTCTAGATATTACACCAGATAAATAACCATTATTTGTTATATATATACTTCCTACATCTTCTAAAAACATAGTAACTATAGCATTATAAACAGTAGTTTCCTCTGTTAAAAGCACAGGCATACTCATTATTTCACTTATTTTTTTAGATTTAAGTTTTTTGGATATTATATTATTTTCATCCACTCCTGCATAAAAATATCCTACTTTAGGTCTTGCATCTAAAATTCCAGTCATAGTAAGTATTGCAAGATCAGGTCTTAAAGTAGCTCTTGTCACATTAAGCATTGATGCTATCTGTTCACTTGTTATAGGTTCATGTTCTTTTACTATTTCTATTATCTTCATTTGACGATCATTTAGTTGAATAATAACCACCTCTTCCGAAATGTGATATACTATATTATATAGTATATTATATATGCTTACTCATTATATGTAAATAAAAAATTTATAATCATAAAAAAATTCGCTTCATGCTATCGCATGGCTCATGTCGCCAACGAGTCCTAACGGACTCCGTTGCTCAAAATAGTTGATACTTTTATTCAGTTACCAAAGTTACAATTTAAAAAATTTATAGTTTCCTATACAAGAACAAAATATCACTTCGTGATACTCTCAGATGAGTAGCAGAGCTACTCATCTGTATTTTTTGAAACTAATTCACCATTACATTTTGGACATATAAGTATAGGCATTTTTACTTCAAAATTCTCAATATCACAACCAGAAGCAAAAAAGTCATCTTCAATAAATTCATCAATAATAAACCTAGGTACATCTTCTTCAAATC
>NZ_FRAE01000011.1:0-37667 GCF_900142235.1 Tepidibacter formicigenes DSM 15518
TCTATTTCTCAACTAAAAAACTTTATTCAAATCAAATCATCTAAAGTTAGAAATACTGTTTCTTTAAAAGCTGATGTTTTACTGGCTTGTATTTCTCAGTTAGTTGCGTTTGTTTTAATGTTTAAGACTAACAATATCCACAATCCTCTTGCTATTAAATCTTTAATTGCTTAAGTTTTTTTAAACTCTATATCCTTTTTAAAAAGGTTTTACTGAACCTTTATTTAACTGCGTCTTTTTTTGAATATTACTGTTAATAACTCTTTCTATTTAGTAATTTCAACTCAATTTTTCTGTGGATAACCTTTCACTCTATTTTGCAACTACCTATTTTAAAATGGTATTTTAAATCTTTTTAATATATATTCATCATTGTATACTCTATTTTCAAAATATTTTTTTCTCTGTTTTATTAAATTTTCATTAAGCATAATCTTTGCCATGGCTGGAGGAAAAAAAGGATTATGTTGTACTATATTCAATGCTTTAGCAATATTTTTAAATTCAAAATGAGAATAAATTAAACATAAAAAATTGTATATAAAATCTTCATTTGTAACTACATAAGGATGTTTTTTTCTAAAAAGATGTTTAATTTCAATTCTTGGCTCAACTATTATTTTGTAGCCAAAGCTCCATAATTTAAAACTTATTTCTTCATCTTCTTTTCCCCATACTTTAAAATAATTATCAAATCCTCCTATTTCATCAAATACATATTTTTTTATTCCAAAAAAACAACCACAACCAATAAAAGTTTCTGTTGTATTTTCTGGTCTTTCTTTATGCCATATAACTTCAAGTTTGTGATTCCAAGTCTGTCCATATCCTACTATTATATTATTTGAACTATTTATAATAGAAGGCACTACTGCATCAGCATTATTTTCCTCTAATGAATTAACTAATTCATCTATACAATAATTAGGAACTTGAACATGCGCATCACAAAAAAATAAATATTTTCCATTAGCTTCGTTAGCTCCTATATTTCTTGCTCTTGCAGCACCTATCCCTTGTGTTTTTATTAAATTAACATCATTATATTCTGTTTTTTCTAAAAATTCCGTACTTCTATCGATTGAATTATCATCTACTACTATAATTTCAAATTTAAGCTTGTTTTTTGAGTTTTTTAAAGAATCAATAGTTTTTTTTAAATTATTTACTTCATTTTTACAAGGAATAATAATTGATGCTTGTATATGGTTTTTTTCCGCTTTTTCATTATTATATTCTATTTGATTATTTTGAAAATCAGAGTTGATTTTTTCCTTTTTGATTTTCTTTTTTAAAAATTCAAGCATTCAATAACACCTCCTTAAATTAATAGCCAGATAAAATCTGGCTATTAATTATTATACTGTTGTTCCTTCTGGAAGTGGATTTTCTGGTACATAATGGAATACTTTAACCTTATATTTTAAGCTTGGATTTTCTATACCAAATAAAAATTGTCCAAATTCATCTGTAAATGCAAATGCAATTGGAATTAAATTATTAGTCGTTTCATCTACTACAAATAGCTTAACTGCAGCATTTTCAGCATAGTTACCATCTGGAAGTCTAACAACTCCATGAACTACAGACCTAAATTCCTCTTGCAAATTAACATCCATATCTAACTCTGTACCTGGTGTAAGATCTAAATCAATTAATTCAAGCTTAGTTGCAGCCATAATATAACTCCTTTCATACAATATATTAAGCAAATTTTTCTTTGCTCAATATATTGTATGAATATTAAATTTATTTGTGATTGCTTAACCTTTAAATGTTTTTATGAATAAAATAAATCAAGAGGTGATATATATGCTTAAGCTTAATAATAAGTATACTCATATTACAATTTTAATTACAGTTTCTATATTACCAACAATCATAGCATGTGTATGGTTTTTTAATATAGATAAAAAAACTACAGTAGATTTGACAATTAAATCCTTATATACAATAGGAACAGAACAAGAAAAAAAAATAGCAGACTGGTTTAATAACATAGTTTATGATATGAATTTTTTAAAGGAAATAAATTCAGTTAAAAATCTTGAAAAGGAGAAATTAGCTCAAATTATAGAGTATATAAAAACAAATAGAGATATATATAAAGATATTTTTATATTAGATAAAGATTTTAATATAATATATGGATATAATTATAATAATGAAAATTTTAAAGAAAAAAAACATGTTCGAGATGCTATTGCTGGAAATACATCTTTTTCAGATATAATATTTTCTTCAAGCGATACCTTTATAGAAGTTACAGTCCCTATATATAATAACAGTTCAATAATTGGAGTAATTTGTTCAAAAATTAATATATCTTCTTTAAATTCAATAATGCAATTTTCAAGACTAATGAATGAGTCAACCGAAAGCTACATTGTAGATAAGCACGGAACATTTATAACAGAATCAAGGTTTATACCCGATGCAATTGGTAAAAAACGAGTTGATATTGCAAATGTTAAATTAAATATTGATTATTCAAACGAAACTCCTTATTTAGATTATAGGCACACTCCAGTATATGGGCTTTACTTTAACCTTCCATACAATAATTGGACATTAATAATAGAACAAGATGCAAGTGATATTCATAGTAATAATAACGAAATAATGAAAACTGGAGAAATACTATCTGTATTAGAAATTGTTTTAGTAGGAATTTTCCAAAAATTCTTAAAAACAAAATTTAAAATTCCTGAAGAAGATGAAAATGATGAAAATTAAAAAAATTGCTAGATTGCTATAATGCAATCTAGCAATTTTTTTAATTTTCATCTTCTTTCTTCTTATATTTTTCATCAGAAAACCAAGTACCTTCTTTTGGATTAGATATTATTCCTGCTAAAGATAATAATCCTAAGAATCCTATTACAAGTTCACTATAGTTACCAGGTAAAATCAGATTAATATCATATACCTTTAAGCTATCAAGTAAAATTGGTATAAATGAAAATAAAGCTAACCAAAGACCATAATTTTTCCATCTATTCATATCAAAACCTCCATGTAAAATATTTGTTCTTAATAAATATATATTCAAATTTATTTTTAATGTTATTCATAAGTTGAAAATATTATAATTGTATAGCAAAAAACTGCCATGGCATTTTTTGTCACCATGACAGTTTTTTTACATAATCTTAAATACAAGTAGACTTATTTCTTCCCTGTTCCTTTGATTTATATAATGCGCAATCAGCTCGTTTGATCGCCTTTTCTATACTGTAATTATCTTTATCTGTTATTTCAGATATTCCAAAACTTACAGTATATTTTATATTTTTATTTGTAGATTTAATAAACACTTTGTTTTTTTCTATTTGTTTTCTAACTTTTTCTGATTTTTTTAATCCTTCTTCTTTACCTACATTCTTTAGCAATATAACAAATTCTTCACCACCTAATCTTGCAACAATATCATACTTTCTTATATTTATTTTTAATATATTTGAAAAATGCTTCAAAACTTTATCCCCAACATCATGACCATAAGTATCATTAATTTCTTTAAAATTATCTATATCTGCCATTATAATGACTAGTTTACCACCATTTCTTATTATTCTTTGAATTTCTTTATTAGCTTCTTTCCAAAATGCTCTTCTATTATATAAATTAGTTAACTCATCATACATTGCAAGCCTTTTAGTTTTAGATAGTGCTCTTTTAAGTTTTTGTCTTAACTTCTTTTCATCCGTTATATCTTGACCTATACCTACTATCCTATATATCTTACCTTCTGAATTATATACAGGAGTAATTTTTGCTTTTATCCATTTCATGCCATGGTCTGTTTTTATTCTAAGTTCTTTTTTTATAATCTTTTTTGTTTCTAATTCTTTTAGCATATTGTCTAAAGTTAATTCACTATCAACCATTTTCTTATCATATGGATGGAGCATTTTTGTCCATATCCTTGGATTAGCTTTTATTTCTTCATAATCAAAGTTAACATATTTTTTAAATGCATCATTTACATAAAGTATTTCTTTGTTATCTATACTTTCTAAAAATACAATTTCTTCAATTCCCTGTGTTATTTGAGTCATTATTTCTTTTTGATTTTTTGATTTTTCTTCTATTTTTTTTATATCTGTAATATCATTAAATATAGTTACAAAATATCCCTTTTTAGGTGAATATACATAAATTTTATACCACTTATCCCAAATATCAAAATATTGTACTATTTCATCCTTTTTCGCATTTAATGCTATATCAGAATAATACTCTATCAAATTAAATCCGCTTTTTTCTATTTCTGTTATAACTTCAGTGACTTTTTTTCCTAATATGCTACTTCTTTTTAATCCCGTTAAATTCTCAAATGCAGAGTTCACATAAATATACTCATAATCAATAGGCTTTTTATCTTTATCCAATATTATTTTATGATAAGCAAAAGCATTTTGCATATTTTCTACTAAAAAATAATCCTTCATTTTCCTAACACCAACTTATAATTGATTTTAGGCAGTAAGCTTTAAGCCTACTGCCCTATAGTATTATACTTTAAAACGATTTACTATTTCCATCATGTCTATAGCTGTTTCACTTAATAATTGAGCTGTTGATGCTACATCTTGTGATGATGAAGTAAACTCTTGTGATGATGCTGCTACTTCTTCAGTTGCTGCTGAATTTTCTTCTGTTACTGCACTTACCTGTTCTACTCTTTCCATAACTATATCTTTAGACTTTACAATTTCATCCATGGCATCATATGTTCTTTTCATAAGAGGGGTTATATTTTCAATAGATGCTAGTATGTCAGCAAAGGACTTTACAGTATTTTTTAAAGATATTGTTTGTTCTTTTACAGATTGTTCTACATTTTTTGAAGTATAAATAACTTCATTTGTATCTTTATTAATAGAAGATACTAAGCTTATAATCTTTTCTGTAGACATTTTTGATTCTTCTGCTAATTTGCGAACTTCTTCCGCTACTACTGCAAACCCTCTACCATGTTCTCCTGCTTTTGCTGCTTCTATAGCTGCATTAAGTGCCAATAAATTAGTTTGCTCTGATATTGATGATATTATTTCTGTAATACCACTTATTTCTTTAACAGAATTTGTTAAAGTTTCTACTTTACTTATAACTAATTCAAAAGCATCTTTTATATCTTCAATAGATTTAATTAATATGTCCATTTCTTTTTTACCTATGTTAGCTTTATTTTCTGTATTTTCTGATTCATTTTTTACATTTTGAAGCTCTTTATATACATTCTCTATATTGTTTGTTAATTCCAATAAAGAATTTGCAATGTCTGTTAAATCTTGTGCTTGATTTGTAGCTCCATTTGCTACCTCTTGCATTGTAGAAGCAAGTTCTTGTGATGATGCTGATAATTCTTGTGATATAATAGAAAGATTTTGAGATTGTCCTGTTACTTTATTAGAGCTTTCCTTTATATCATTTAATGTTTTTTTCATATTCTTAATAGCTTTTGCAAGATAACGATTCATTTTAGCAAATTCATTTTTACCATCTTCTTCTAAATTAACAGTAAAATCATAATCTGAAAGTTTTTTAAGTACATTATCTATTTTCTCCATTGAATTTTTCAGTATTATCAATAAAATAAATATTAAAATTCCTATAGTAGATACAATTGCTATTGATATAGTTCTAAATAATTTTTTTGTTTTAACATATGAATAATTAGCTTTATCAATAGATTTTTTTGCCATATATTCATTTATATTTATTAATTTATTAATATTTTCTTGAGCTTTTAAAGAATAGTTTGCTGTATTTACAATTTCTTCTTCAGTTATAGGAATTCCATTTTTCAACTTATCTATTAATTTATATCCTTCATCTAAATATAATTTATAATTACTTTCAATTTTATCAAGCAATTGTCTTTCTTCATTTGTTAAATTGTAATTTTTATATGTATTAAAACTTTCAACTATTTTTTCTATTTGATTTTCTATATTACTAACTACAATTTCATCATATTTATTTGAATACACAATTTTAGTCATATTAAGTCTTATTATATAAAATTCTGTTTCAATCTCTTTTAATTTGACTGATGTTAACATATTTTTATTATAAAGTAAATTCATATCGTTACTTAAAATTTCCATGTTATTTAAAGACGAGTATATTATATATCCTGTAGAAGTTGCTGTAATAATTAGTATTGTAAGTAATAAAGATGTTATCCTTATGTTTTTAAAAAAATTCTTACTTCTTTTTTTATTACTGTTATTCTCATTCATTTTAATTCCCTCCCTTTAAACTTTTTTATATATTATAAAGCCCTTTCCAAATTAGTAAATTACCGTTGGAAAGGGCTTTAAATGACTTTTGAGCAACCGGCTACCATAGTAAATTTACCTTAGGCCCTTGGCTTTGCGTCCCTATCTTTCGACAGGTTTGCCCTTAATAATAATAAAATAGTACTTTTGTACTATTTTATCATATTTTCTCTCATTTTTCTATTTTTTAATTTAATAATTCTAATAATTTTTTACCTTTATGCTCTACCTGTTCTTATAATGTTAGCAAATTCATTAGGTAAAATACTTTCCTCTATTGCTTTTGCTGTTTTTTCATAATCGTAAAAAACTTCTACAACTTCTACACTCACACTTTCAGATTTAACATCAAGAATTACATAGTTAGCATTGGGATTTCCTGTTTTTGGCTTTCCTACACTTCCACTATTTACAAGCATTTTTTCTCCATACATTTTATAATAAGGAATATGAGTATGACCACATACTAAAATATCTTCAGTAAAGCATTCCATAACTTCTTTAGCTTCTTGAGAATTCTCTTTTAAGTACTCATTTAATTTTCTTGGACTTCCATGAACAAATGTAATAGTTCTTCCTTCAAATGTTAAAATCATTTTTTTTGGAAGATTTGCTAAAAATTCTTTATTTTCTTCACTCGTATTTTCAATACTCCATTGAAGAGAACTTATAGCATTTTCTGCATCCTTAGGGTCTGAATAATCACATCCACAGATAAACCTTATATTTCCCACTGCATCATCATAATTCCCCATTACAGTTAGTATATTTTCTTTTCTAATTAAATCTATAACTTCATTTGGAAATGTAGCATAACCTACTAAATCTCCAACGCAAACTGTTAAATCTAAGTTCTTTTCCTTTATATCATTTATTACAGTCTCTAAAGCATAAATATTGCTATGAATATCTGATATTACTGCTATTTTCATCTTTCGTATTCTCCTTTTAAAATTTAAATTACGTTTTAATAATTACAGCTTAATTTATATTTTTGTAAATACAATCTTCTTTAAAAAGAGTAGACTCAATTAAAATACTAAGTCTACTCCTTAAATATTTTACTTTTGAATAACTTTTTTTATTTCTTCAGGCTTTACAACTCTTCCTGATATTTTAACCTTTTCATCTACAACAAGTGCTGGTGTTTTCATAACTCCATATTTCATTATTTCTTTAAAATCTTCCACTTTTTCAATAGTAGCCTCAACTCCTAATTCTTCTAGTGCCTTTTGTGTGTTTTTATATAACACTTGACAATTTTTACATCCTCCACCTAAAATTTTAATAACCATAAAAACTCCTCCTTTTAAATTTATATTAATAAATGCGCTATAGCATTAAACATATAGCCAACTAAAATAATTGCAACTCCTGTAATAATAACAAATATTTTTATTAGCTTAGGCTTTATTACTTTTCTTAATAAAATCATTTCTGGAAGTGATAAAGCTGTTGTTGCCATCATAAAAGAAAGTGCTGTTCCTATTCCTACTCCCTTAAGAATTAAAGCTTCTGCTATAGGTATTGTTCCAAGGGCATTGGAATAAAGTGGTATTGCAAATACAACTGCAACAATTACTGCAAGAGGATTATGTGGTCCTGCATATTTTGCAAGAAGTGGTGCTGGTGCCCATCCATGTATTAATGCTCCAATTCCTATACCAATTATTAAGTAAATCCATATTCTTTTTATTATGTCTTTTACATTTTGAATAGCAAAATCTATTCTTTGCTTTCTTGTTAACTCTTCAATTTCAGATTCTCCCATTTTTATTTCGTATACATATTCCTCTACTTCTTTTTCTAACTTAAGACTTCCAATTAATATTCCTCCAACTACTCCAACAACTACTCCTGTTATAACATAAGCTATAGCTATTTTCCATCCAAATGAAGCTAAAAGTATTGCAAAGGCTGCTTCATTCACAATTGGTGATGTAATCAAAAATGAAAATGTTACTCCTAATGGTATTCCAGCTTCAACAAACCCTATAAAAAGTGGAACAGATGAGCAAGAACAAAATGGAGTTACAATTCCAAGAAGTGAAGCCATGATATTTCCTGTAACTCCACTAAATTTTTCTAATTTTTTCTTTGTTTTTTCTGGTGGAAAATAACTTCTAATATATGATATTGCAAATATCATTATTCCCAAAAGTATTATTATCTTTATAGTATCATAAAAGAAAAAATGTATACTTGATCCTAACTTTGATGCCATGGAAAATCCAAACACATTTTCAACAAACAGTCTTACTAAATTGTCAAGCCATTTAAATTGAAGAATTCCATTAAACCATTCTAACATATTAATTTCCCCCTAACTTTTCATTTATTTCTTTTATATTATTCACTAACATCTGCTCTATAATGTCTATAGCCTTAAGTA
Organism: Tepidibacter formicigenes DSM 15518; assembly: GCF_900142235.1. Lineage (GTDB taxonomy): Bacteria > Bacillota > Clostridia > Peptostreptococcales > Peptostreptococcaceae > Tepidibacter > Tepidibacter formicigenes. The sequence goes on from NZ_FRAE01000011.1 coordinate 8,683, forward strand.
TTTCAATGTTTTTAATACTATAGTGCATCCATAATCCATTTTTTTGTGCATTTAAAATTCCTGCATCTTTTAATATTTTTAAATGTTGTGATAAATTGGATTGGCTAAATTCTACATCTTTATTTAATTCGCATACACATAATTTTTTATCACTTAGTTTTTTTATAATTTTTAATCTTATAGGATGGGCTAATGCTTTAAATATTTTTACTTGCATATTATCTAAATCCATTTTTATCCTCCTTTTCCATATGATACATCCTATGAGTATATAAGTATTTTCTAATATAGTTATATAATATGCCAAACACATTGTCAACATATATTTAATTGATTTTATACTTAAACAATAATAAAATATTTATATTTTTATATATTGTATACATAAATTTAGTTATATTCTTTGAAGGGAAATATAAAAGCAGTTAATAGATTTTAAATACTATCTATTAACTATACAAGTGCAAAAATACTTCAATAAATTTCCATACTTGCTTTACTTTCTTGTGATAGTTTAGTTTTACCTTATTCAATAGAAATTTATGATAAAAATAATATGAGTAAAATAGAAATAGTTTCTAATATAATTAAATCACTTCCAAGGCCAGTTAAAGATGGATATGTTCTTTGTGATAGCTGGTATAGTTGTAAAAAATTATTCGATGCATCAGCTGAATCTGGATACACATATATTGGAGCTATTAAAACAAATAGAGTAATCTATCCAAAAGGTCATGAACGATTAGGGGCTAAGCTTAATAAGTATGCCTGTAGTTTAGATAAAGAAGTCTTCGACTTAGTCACCGTCAAAGGCAAAGAATACTATATTTATAACTATGTTGGTAAACTAAACGATATAAAAAAAGTATCAATAGTATTAAGTTATCCTAAAGGCTCATTTCATGAAGATGGATATTTAAAAGCATTTATTTCATTAGATACATCATTAGCACCTTTAGATATATTAAATCAATACATAGACAGATGGATAATAGAGTCATTTTTTAGAGATTGTAAGAAGAATTTAGGATTAAATGGTTATCAAGTTAGAAGCCAAAAAAGTATTATAAGATACTTAATAATAATGTTAATAGCTTATACTTATTCCAAATTATATTCAGGCGTAGCCTTTAATTTCAATACTGGATTTAGAAAAAATGCAGAACGATTTAAGAAAATCACAAGTTATTAGCATCTATAATGCCGCAATAAAAGGTAAGTCTATTAATAAAATTTTTGAGACCTTGAAAATTGCATAGAAATCCTTTTGCCTATTCGATTGTAAAAAATTTCAAGTAAAATTGCACTTTTATATAGTAATAAATAAAATAAATACTATAATCAAAATCTTTTTTTCATTTACTCCGAATTCTCCTGTATGAGCAATTCTTTTCTTTGATCCCCCTGAAAAGTTTAAATTTCCTATGATTTTCCCATCTATCTCTGCTACTATAAATAGAGTATTATTTTTATTTCCTTCATAAACCATCCCCCCCACAATATTTTTTTATTTTTGTTAGTATTATTAGTTTTATGATTATTTCTTTAATATAGTATTTTCTCAAAAGCTACTCTTTTACTTCTATCTTCTAAATAAATTATTCCACAATACTGAAATTTGTTTTTCTCAAGTAACTTTTGCATAGATATGTTTTCTTCGTGTGTATCTACTTTGATACTATGTACACCTTTATTTAAACAAAGCTGCTCTACATTTTTGATAATCTCAGATGCTACTCCTAATCCTTTATAATTTTTATTAACAGCTATTCTATGAATAACTGCATATTCATTATTACTAATCCATTCCCCCTCATAAATGGAGTCATATGTTTTTTCTCCATCAAAACAAACCGCTACAGTAGCAACAATATTATTGTCTCTTATCAACACATAACTATTTTTATTAGCAATATCACTGCTTATTGTTTCAACGTTAGGATAATTATCCTGCCATTGATTAATCCCATGTTCTTTAAAGTAAACTTGTGCCTGTTTAATAATGTTCATTATATCATTAATATCTGTTTCAACTGCTTTTCTAAATTCCATTTCATATCCTCCTTGAGGTTATATATTTATATTAACAATTATACTATATTTAATATGTAAAACTAAAGGAGTAGATTTTTATATTCTCTACTCCTTTTTTATAATGAATAGGAAATTATAATCCTTTTAAATTGTAGATAAATATAATTTCCGTTATGAATTTCAAAAAAGTCTACATTTAAAATCTTTAGACTAAAGACTTTTTTATAATTTATATTAACTTTTCATCATATATGTTCAAAAGCCCTACTTTTTTAACTCTTTCATATAAAACTTGTTTATCTATAGAATATAAACCTTTTTCCTTCATTCTTTCAAAATAAATTGATCCTGCAAATGTAAATCTTAATTTATTTCCATCTTCTTTGTGCATCATTTCATTTGAGTAAGATATCATATCTCCTGTTGTTAAGTTAACTGGAAGTTGCAAAAGAGGAATCCCTATTATATTTCTAACACTGTTGTTCCCTGCTAAATATCCTGTAACTATTGCTTCAGTGTGCCCAACATAGAATCCACTTTTTTCTCCTGCAACAAATAAATTATCTACCCCTATTACCTTCATGTTGTTATCTCTTGGAGCAATAGATAAATACCTTATAGAATTTCCAAGACCAGCTGAATATGGATCTTCAAATTTAGCATTTTCAAATCCTTTTATTTTTCTAAGTTTTTCTAATGGATAAAAAGGTGCCATAAGCTTTGCATGGCCTGTATCAAGAAGAACTATATTTTTTGCAAAAGCATCAAGTGCATACTGCTGACATACTTTTATATCTAGTTTTCCTTTATTAATTTGTTCTTTTGGTAATGATATTACAGCTACCCCTTTATTATTAAGTTTTTCTCTTATTTCCTTACTTAAAGACTCCTTATTTAATTTGATAGATCCACTAAAAGCTCCATAAGTTCCATTTTTTCTTTGTCCTATCATATCCTCGATTCCACATTTTTTTGTTATACTTACTCTTCCTCCAAAAGATGGACATCTTAAAACACACATTGAGCATCCATTTCCGTACTTAAGACAATTTCCCATAGGTCCTGTAGATCCTGTAGTCTCTATAAAGGAATCTCCTTCTATTTGTGTTTCATTTTGAAGAACAACTGCTTTTATTTTTTTATCTTCCATTTTCACATCTACAACTCTAGAGCTAAAAAGTATCTTTATATTCATATCTAATATTTTTCTTCTTACAGCACTTTCAATCAAAGTAACATCATATAGGCTTGCATGTACACGGTTTGTAAAATTGCAACATTGACTAAAAGTGCAGTATTTACATTAGAAGATGAAAAATATAAATTATCTCATCATAATACTATTGAAAAACGTATAAAAAAATTAAGTTTCTTTTATTTCTATTTGCCATGGAATCTTTAGAGTATCAAAACTCATTGTATCAGACTTAAATCAGAAAAACTAGTTCTTTAACATAACCCAAAGTGCGGAAGAACCAATTAAATTTTACCACTAACAATATATCAACCTAATTCAAAAATCTGTTTAAAAAATACTTTTTATTAAACACTCTTTTACTTGGCATAAAACTAAAAATTAAATACTAATAATTTATATCTAACCTATATTCTTTTTCTCCTAAATTTTGAGCAAATCTCAATAAATAACCATCTGGATCCATAATTAAAAATTCTTTCTGACCCATTAATTTATTATGAACTCTATACCAATTCTCTTGTATTTCTATTTTAATTGAATAATCATTCGTTTTTATGTTTTTGTATAATTCATCAATGTTATCTACTTCTATTTGAAAGTTAATTCCTCTACCAAAAGGATATGATAAATTTCCAGTCTCCCAATATCGATTTATCTCTTCAATCATGATTTGAGAATCATTTAGTGATAATAAAGCAAACTTATCCTCTTTTCGTTCATACTCTAACTTAAATGAAAGAATATTTAAATAAAAATATAGACTTCTGTTTATATCTGAAACAGATAATTCTGGTATTAACGCATTAAATTTAAACATAATAATTACCCTCCTTTCCATAGTAATATGCAGATATAACTACATTTTTACTTTTACATTTAGGACTCTTTCAATACCACTCATTTAAAATTATAAATAAGATAAATAAAATGTTAAAAATACTTATTAAAAAATATGCTATCCTCCTCTTTAGTTCAAATTATATAAAATAAATATATTAATTTTAAAAGTATATCAATTTCTTCCTTTAAAAACAAAATTAGTCCTAAAATTAAATGTTATAATCATTTTACAATTTCATCCATATAAATTCAATGAAAAATAATATTTCTTTCACTTTTGATGAGCTTATAGATTATTTTTTTACTTAAGAGTTTATAAATATTCAAAGTTGATCTTTTAATATTTTTTTAATATTTATTGACCTTTACCTAAGGCTAAGGTTTATACTTTTAATTGAAAAAGTTATTATGAGGTGAAGAAATGAAAAAACAGTACAGTATAAATGAAATAGCACAAATCTTAAATATATCAACAAATAAACTTAGATTTTATGAAAAAAAAGGATTAATTAATCCAGTAAGAGATGATACTAACAACTATCGTTATTATACCGAAGAAAATTTAGTAAAAATTCAAACTATACTAATGTATAGAACATTAAATTTAACTATAAAAGATATACAAAACCTAATGAAAAATTGTACCAAGAACAATACAATAAATCATTTTTATAATCAATGGGAAGTAATTAATGATGAAATGCAAAGAATGAGATTAATAAAAACATGCCTTGAAGAGACAATGGACTTAATATATGAATCAGATGAATATAATTTTCTTAACAGTATAATAAAATCTGTTAAAAAACTTAATGATATTCAAAAGATAAAAAATAATTGGAAAGATAGATGGAATTTTGACAGTTGGGCTAAAACATATGATGAATCAATAAAAGAAAACAAAGGAAAATTAAAAATTTATAAAAATTATGAAAAAATATTAGATGAGGTTTTTAAAAAAGCTATAGAAAATACGAAAAATGATATGAAATTATTGGAAATAGGAGTAGGAACAGGTAACCTAGCAAAGAGATTTTTAGAAAAAGGTTACAATATTATTGGAGTAGATCAATCTAGAGAAATGCTTAATATTGCTAAAGAAAAATTTCCTAAATTAAAGCTAAGACTAGGAGAATTCTTAAAACTTCCTTTTGAAAACAATGCTTTTGATTGTATTGTATCTAGTTACGCCCTACACCATTTAAATGATGAAGAAAAAAAAATTGCAATAAAAGAGATGTTACGAGTTCTTAAATTAGATGGAAAAATAATAATAGGAGACTTAATGTTTGAAAATAAAAAAAATAAAAAAGAAATTTTAGATAGCTTTACACAAGAACAGATTGTTGAAGTTGAAGATGAATATTACTCTAATATAGATTTTTTAAAAGAGGAATTTAAAAAACATGGTAAAAAAATCAACTATACTAGAATTGATCAGTTAAACTATGTAGTTAAATTCTATTAAAAGTAGATTCTCTTTTATTGATTTCATCTAATACTCGATATATATTTTTTCTCCATAATAAAATCTCATAATATACCTCTGTGAATATAAAAGTATTCATTATAATATATTCACAGGGACTAGTATAATGTCTTTAATCAAGTTACCTTACTACTTTTAGTTCAATTCTATGTCTTTTTGTTATAATAAGCATATGACCTTTATTAACTGGGTATTTATTGCTGTAAGTCCAAGCATAAATTTAGGCTTAAAATAGTTAATTATATTTTGATAATTATTTGAAATTCATCAACTACAATATAATCAAAATAATCTTTTTTAAAATATTCTTCATTTAAATATATATCTTTCCCTAATGTTTGAACTGTTGCAAATAATATATCTACATCTTTATTTCTAAGGTTATTCATAAAAAATCCTGTTTTTAAATTAGGTCTTACAGTTTTGTATGAACCACAAATTTTTTCCAAGTATTTGAATACTTTTCAAGTTCCATATCATCTACTATTATAGAGTTATTATAAAATAAATTTTCAAAAGTATTCTTGTAATAGTCAAAATCATCTTCATGTCCATTCTTAGTTATTCTGTAATTCCATTCTATACCACTAGTTAAAGCTGATTTTGGTATATTAGATAATGGAGAAGCTTTTAAATATTTAAATATTAAATTAGACAAAGAAGATCTTTTAAATAAAAGGATTGAAAAAAAGAAACTAGAGGTGGATTTGATAAAAATATAGTTCTTAAGAAAGTTTATTAATAGGAAGAGTAAATAATTTACTCTTCCTACAATTCTTTCATAATCATTATATCTTCTTTTGTTAATGTTTCTGTATCTGAATGATTAGTTCCATAAGTTCTTTTTGCATTAAATTCTTTCCCTGTATTTACATCTATAATTTTAAAAATAGTTCCTATTGAAATTATATTTGTTATCTTCTTAAACCAAGTCCAATTAGAAATTCTGTTTTTTGTAGTCCCTCTACTTACATGAGTTATTGTTTCTTCTATCTTATTTAATTCAGCTAAAGTATACTTTCCTGCTTATGCCAAATACATATTTTGAATGTAGCTAAAAAAATAAGAATACCTTTTTACAAAGCATTCTTACCTTTGCATTTTTAACCTGAACATATCCTTCCTCATTATTAAACTTAAATATATATATTCCTTCTATTTTATTATCAACCAAAATTCTTTGTACTGTTTTATTTTCCATCTTTATAACTACATATTTTTTATCCATTTATGTACTAATTTTTTCAACAAATATCATTCCTCCAATGCTAATAATTAATAATAATAAAATAATAATTATATCTCCTCTTTTCATGTTACATAACTCCTTTAACTTATTTGTTGAATATATATTATGTTTGTAGGTTTTACTACATTAGTTGATTCATATCTTCCATATAATATACAAATCAAGCTAGTATTTACTATATCTTGTTATCTATAACTTCTCTATTCCATAAAATGAAGAACAGAAGTTGCCATTACTGCCATGGCTAATAATGTGAATTTTAAAAAAACTATAAACTTTTCATAATTATTTTCTTTTTTATATTTCATTACAACCCCTCCTTATTTTTGACATCTATTGTATTAAATCCATTAAGACTGTAACATATAATGCAATACCATTTGATTATTATAAAGAGTATTAAACCCAGCATATTAAAAATATACTGGGTCTATAAATAATATTAACTATAATATTTTATAGTTTTTTTAATAAATTAAAAGCCTCTCATCATACTATTACCGTCTCCATGACACGCCTGTGATCCACCCATAGCATTGTGCATTTCTATCATCTCTTCTCTATCCATAGATTCCATCATATTTGCCATAGATTCATATCCACTTTCTCTCATTATTTCAATCATTTTTTCATAATCATCTTCAGTCATATTATTCATAAATTCATCCATAGCTTCATAATCTTTCTTTTCTAAAGCTTTTGCTGCATCTTTAAAATCATTTTTCTTCATAAGTTTAATCATTTCTTTTTCATCTAATTTTGATTCAAATCTTGCTTTGTTTTCTTCTTTAACAGGATTAGATTTTGAGCTAGCATATGCAAAGCCTGTTATACCTCCCACCATTAGAATTCCTGATAGTACAAATACAATACCTCTTTTTTTCATAATTCTCCACTCCTTTTTGTTATTTTTTATTCACCTTTATATCAAGCAATATTTATGCCATTTTTCATTTTCCTATTTTGTTCTGAAAAAGCATCTATTTGTAAAGGCATTCCTTTTTTAAGACGATTATAAATAACACCAGATATTCTACTTCTTTCTTTATCATTTGCTGCTTCCTTTTCAATTAAAGAAGCAATAGTAATAATATCATTAATACTCATATCTATTTCTTCTGCTCTTTTCTTATATTCCTCTGAAAATATTTCATTGAAACGTTTAAGCATTATATCAATTATTTTTTCTTCCTTTGCTTTTAAAGGAATATAATATGTGTCTAAAAATAAATACCCTTCCAAAGTATATAATACATTATCTTCTTTTATAATATCTTTTAAAACTTATTTTTATCAATCAAATTATTTTCTTCTAATTTAGATGCAATTTGATATATGTTATATCCTTCTGGTATATTTATAACTACATATTCTAAGTCAGGGTTTTGCAGTTTTTCTAAGAGTTCATCTAGTTTTATTTTAGGAGGAATAACATATTGACCTTTTCAAAATCTATTTAATTGTACACCTTTCCTACTTTGAATATTTTCTAAACTTCATGCATATTTAAATTATGATAGATATACTTAAAAAATCTCTAGTTTTTATTGCTAAGAATTTCTCTCTTTCTCTTATATTCTTCTTCATCTATTTCACCATTTGCATATCTTTGATTTAATATTTCCATACCACTATTACTTCTTTTGTCATTCTTCTTAATCATGTTTGCAATAAACCATACAACTCCTACAATAAGTAAAAACCTTAACCCAATATATAAAAATGTCCATGGCCCTCCTAATGTATATCCAAATCCACAATCAAACATATTTAATTCTCCCTTCTAAACTTTTTATTGTTGCTACTACAACCTGGGGTTTTTCTTTTGTATTTTCATAGTTTAAGTTTGTATTTACTATAAAGCTTTTAAGATGCTTTTACTTTTTCTTCAACACTTTTGGCTCCTGCCATTTGTGCTCTTGCATCAGCAATTCTTCCAAATACCTCTTTTTCTTGCTTCATAAATCCTTTAACAGTTTCAACAAGATTTGGAATTAAATCATATCTTCTTTGTAATTTACTTTCAATAATAGCCCATTTGCATTTACAAGACCATTATAGGAAGTAGCAAAAAATCCTCCTATAAGTGCAACTACAACTAATAGGACTATAGTTATCTTAATAAAGTTTTTCATATATATCCTCCTTATATTATTTATATATAGCAATAATAATGCCAAACATATAGTTTATTTGAAATTTCTCTACTTTTTTGTACATAATACATATACAGAACTTAAAGCCATGGCTACTTTTTCAAATAAATACTCATGATTATTTTTACTAGTTGTAGGTTTTGACACAGTTTTTGTGGCATATTGCTATATATGTAAATGTAAAAAATAATCTAATATTCATGCTTATATTAGGTGTTTTTTCAAGTTCTTTTATTTACAAGCAATTTAAACATCAAATTTTCATCAGAAGTATTACAATTAAAAAAAGTAGGGTTCTATAATAAATGTTGGGGTGCATGAAATTTATGTGCCACAACATTTTTTACATAAAAAAAACACTTGTGAAATAAATCTGCTAAAATGTTAATTGGCTAAAAAAAACATAGAAAGGAGATTTATTCACAAGTGCATAATAATTTTATCAATAAATTACTAAATTTAAAAGGGGTAAAAGTAACAAAAATTTCTCATGCAGATACTTTTATTAAAATCCATATTGAAACTAAGCCAAAAAAGCACACTTGTCCTGCTTGTGGCTCCATGACTTCTAGGATACATGATTACAGAAATCAAGTTATTAAAGATTTACCTTTTCAATTTAAACATACATATTTAATACTTAAAAAAAGAAGATATGTTTGCTCATGTGGTAAAAGATTTTATGAATCTTATGACTTTGTACCTCGATATCACCGTATGACTAACCGTTTAGTTCATTATATTTGCCAAGAACTCACTAAACTTATTAGTATAACTGAAATAGCTAAATCTGCTAATGTCTCTACTTCTACAGTTATGCGTGTCTTTAATATAATAAATTATACTAAACCTACTTTACCAAAAGTTCTTTGTATTGATGAATTTAAAGGCAATGCTGAAACTGGAAAGTATCAATGTATTCTTGTTGATGGCAAGAAAAATAGAGTTTTAGACATACTTCCTGATAGGTCTTCGAGTCATCTTGTAAGTTATTTTAAAGAGATTTCTCGTAAAGAAAGGCTTAGTGTCAAGTTCTTTGTTTGTGATATGTGGCAGCCTTATGTCGATTTAGCAAAAGCTTTTTTTCCTAATGCTGAAATTATTATTGATAAGTACCATTTTATTAGACAAGTAACTTGGGCTATAGAAAAAGTTAGAAAGCGCCTACAGAAAACTATGCCTCATAACCTTAGAAAGTATTATAAGCGCAGTAGAAAGCTAATTCTTACCCGTTACCATAAACTCAAAAATGAAAATAAAAGGGCTGTTGACTTAATGCTATTATATAATGATGACCTTCGTGTTGCTCATTCACTAAAAGAATGGTTTTATGAGATCTGTCAAAGTGATAAATATTCCTATCAAAGAACTGCTTTTAGTGAGTGGATTGAAAATGCAGAAAATTCTGGTATTCCAGAATTTCAAAAGTGTGCAGATACATTTAGAAGATGGCCTAAAGAAATAAAGAATGCTTTTAAATATGGTTATACTAACGGTCCTACTGAAGGGTTTAATAATAAAATTAAAGTTTTAAAGCGAGTGTCCTTCGGACTTAAAAATTTCCATAGATTCCGTAATAGAATTATTCATTGTACTAGTTAAAAATCAGCAAAATATCAATTAAATACCAATTCAAAACCTACATTTTAGCTAGGTTTATTAAGTGTGCCTAAAAACAAGTAGAACTTCTTATTTACATTAAAATAGGCTCAAATATAATAATGGAGCGGGATTGAAACTAATCCCACCCCAACTATTGACAAAGAGCCACAAAAAAAAATAAAAGCCGCTAGCTCTATATAACTAACGACTTTTTAATAAAATTTATTTTTAATTTTCTGTATAACCTATTATGTCTTTTACAACTTCCGATGCAATAATAAGTCCTGCAACTGATGGAACAAAAGATACACTTCCTGGAATTTGTCTTCTTTCTACACACGTTCTATCTTTATTTGAACAAATACAGTTTGTTTTACAGTCTCCACCTACAGCTTTTGGTGTTATAGGTTTTTCCTTAGAATATACAACCTTTAATTTCTTTATTCCTCTTTTTCTTAGCTCACTTCTCATTACTTTTGCTAGTGGGCACATTGATGTTTTATATACATCTGTAACTTCAAGCCTAGTTGGACTTAACTTATTTCCTGCTCCCATACAACTTATAATAGGTGTATTTTTCTTAGTGCATCTTTCTATTAAATCTAGTTTTGCAGAAACCATATCAATAGCATCTATAACATAATCATATTCATCAGAAAGTAATCTCTGGGCGCTTTCTTTATTATATAATTCTTTAAATATCTTCACTTCTACTTTAGGATTAATCTCTAACATTCTTTCTTTCATTACTTCTACTTTTGCTTTTCCAACAGTCTTTCTTGTAGCATGAATCTGTCTATTGATATTTGTAAGACAAACATCATCATCATCTACTAATATGAATCTTCCAACGCCACTTCTAACTAGTCCCTCTATTGCAAAAGTTCCTACTCCTCCTACACCAAATACTGCTACAGTACTTTTTTTTAATTTATTTAATTCTTCTGTACCAATTAGCATTTCTGTTCTAGAAAATTCATGTAACATGTTAACACCTCTTAATTTAACTTTTATATTCTTATCATTTTGATAGAAAAAAGATTATCATATTTGCTTATTTTCGTCAATACTATGTTTTTGTATTATTTATTTATATTTTTTAGATGTTCTTTATAAGTTTTACTAAATATATGTCCATTTTCTCCTAAAACATAGTATAAATAATCATGTTTTTCTGGATAAAGAGCTGCTTTAATAGAAGCTTCTCCAGGTGAAGCTATAGGCCCTGGCGGCAGACCTTTATGCAGGTAAGTATTATAGTCAGATTCTATTTTAAGGTCTTTATAAGTTAGCCTAGAAATATTCTTTTTTCCTTTTGTTATCCCATATATAACGGAAGCATCTATTTGTAAAGGCATTCCTTTTTTAAGACGATTATAAATAACCCCAGATATTCTACTTCTTTCTTTATCATTTGCTGCTTCTTTTTCAATTAAAGAAGCAATAGTAATAATATCATTAATACTCATATCTAATTCTTCTGATCTTTTCTTATATTCCTCTGAAAATATTTCATTGAAACGTTTAAACATTATATCAATTATTTTTTCTTCCTTTGCTTTTATAGGAATATAGTAGGTATCTGGAAATAAATACCCTTCTAAAGGATATAATATTTTATCTTTTTTTATTATATCTTTTCCTGTACTTAGATTTTCTAAAGTACTAAAAAACTGGTTCTTATCAATTAAGCTATTCATTTCTAATTTAGATGCAATTTGATGTATGTTATATCCTTCTGGTATAGTTATAACTACATATTCTAAGTCAGGGTTTTGTAATTTTTCTAAAAGTTCATCTAGTTTTATTTTTGGAGGAATGACATATTGACCTGTTTTTATTATTTTTTCTTTTCCTTTTAATTTTGTATATAATTCAAAGTATTTCTCCCATTTGATTATGTTATTTTTCTTTAATTTGCTAGAAACATCTCTTAAATTTGAGCCTTTTTCAATATAAATCACTGTATTTTCTTTATTTATAGTATATTGATTTTGTTTATATATAAATATTGAAACAAGCAATAATAAAAATAAAGTTACTATAAATATTTTTCTTTTATTCATTCTTCTCCCCATTCTAATATATATTTTTGACCAACTGTTTTAATTATACTACAGCTTATTTCTAATTTCATCAGGCTACATATTTTTATCATAAAAAAGCTCTAACATTATATAATATTAGAGCTAATCAGCTTTTATCTTAACAATAATCTTTAGTTTTTATTGATAAGAATTTCTCTTTTTCTCTTATATTCTTCTTCATCTATTTCACCATTTGCATATCTTTGATTTAATATTTCCATACCACTATTACTTCTTTTGTCATTCTTCTTAATCATGCTTGCAATAAACCATACAACTCCTACAATAAGTAAAAACTTTAATCCCATATATAAAAATGTCCATGGCCCTCCTAATGTATATCCAAATCCACAATCAAACATATTTAATTCTCCCTTCTAATTTTTGTATACTAAATCTCATATCAACATACCTAACATATAATCATATTATATATTCTAATTTAAAAATCTCGATCACTTCCTCCTCCCCCAGAATTTCCTCCCATACCTGAATTTCCATATTGTCCTCCATTTTCAAAATTTCCTCTTAGTAACATATTAATAAGCATGCCAATGAAAAAACCTTCAGTAAATCTATAATCTAACCATCCTAATATAAATATTACTATAACAATAAATATTTTGGTTATTAAGCTAATATTTTTTTCTTTTGTTTTTGTAGTTTCATTTTTTATTACAAAATTACTGCTTCTTGAAAAGATTACTCTATCATCATAGTCATATTCCTGATTTATACTTTGGGATATAGTGTAAAATATTTTTCCTATTCCTTCATCAAAATTTCCTAATGACAAATCTTCTGTAGCATGGTCTAATATTTCTCCTACCTTCCCATCAGGCAATGCTCCTTCTAAACCATATCCTACTTCTACTCTTATTTTTTCTTCTTTTAGTGAAAGGAGTATTAGAATTCCATTGTCTAAATCTTTGTTTCCAATTTGCCATTTTTCAAACAAATTTACAGCATAAGAACTTACATCCATTCCTTCTAAGCTTTTTATTGTTGCTACTACAACCTGAGGTTTTTCTTTTGTATTTTCATAGTTTAAATTCGTATTTACTATGAAACTTTTAAATTCTTCAGATAATACCTTTCCATAATCAGCAACATAAAATGCCTGAGTGGGTTTTGGAAAATCTTCACTTGCAAATACACTTAAAGTATTTGTTAACAAAAGTAGAAAAGCAATAAAATAAAGTAATAATCTATTTCTTTTCATAAAAATCCCACCTTTTTATGTTGCTTTAAAAGCTAACTTTTGGTGCTTCTTTCGCCTCTTTATCTGACTCAAAATATGGTATAGAATCAAATCCTAGAATACCTGCTATAATGTTTTTAGGAAAACTTTTAATTTTCTTATTATATTCTTTTACTACAATGTTATATCGATCTCTTTCTACAGAGATACGATTTTCTGTTCCAGCAAGCTCATCCATTAATCTTGTTACATTTTCATTAGATCTTAACTGAGGATAGTTCTCCATTACTACTAATAATCTGCTTAAGGCTCCTTCTAATTCATTAGATGCCTTTACTTTTTCTTCAACGCTTTTAGCTCCTGCCATTTGTGCTCTTGCATCAGCAATTCTTCCAAATACCTCTTTTTCTTGTTTCATAGATCCTTTAACAGTTTCAACAAGATTTGGAATTAAATCATATCTTCTTTGCAATTTACTTTCAATAATAGCCCACTGACCATCAATTTCTTCTTTAGCATTTACAAGACCATTATAGGAAGTAGCAAAAAATCCTCCTATAAGTGCAACTATAACTAATAGTGCTATGATTATTTTCATAAAGTTTTTCATATATGTCCTCCTTGTATTATTTTTTTCACTTTTATATATAGCAATAATAATGCCAAACATGTAGTTTATTTTAAATTTCTCTCCTTTTTTGTAGATAATATATATAGAGAGCTTAAAGCCATGGCTCATTTTCAAATAAATACTCATGATTATTTTTACTAATTGTAGGTTTTGACACAGTTTTTGTGGCATATTGTTTATTTACATCTTTATTTTACAAACTTTATTTATCATTTCATCCACTTTATCTATATTTTATTGACTTGGTATAATTTTTGCGTATAAACTTACATAGAAGGGAGTGTTTTTATGGAGAACATAGGAAAAGTTATAGAAACAAAAGATAATTTTGCAAAACTAGAAGTAAGAAGGGCAAGTGCATGTGGTGAAAAATGCTCTAGTTGTAAAGGTGGATGCAGTACTACTGGAATATATGTAAATGTAGAAAATACTTTAGACGCTAAACCTGGTGATTTTGTAAAAATAGAAACAGAAACAAAATCTATTATGAAAGTAGCATTTATAGTTTATCTGTTTCCTTTATTTATGCTTATATTAGGTATTTTTTCTAGTTTTTTTATTTACAAGCAATTTAACATCAGATTTTCATCAGAAGTATTTAGTTTTTTAGTTGGATTACTGTTTATGGGTATATCCTATATAATAATTAGAATTATAGACTTCATATATCAATCTAAAGGAAAACTCCAATATAAAATAATAAAAATAGATATATCATAGCACCTATATATATAGTACTATTAAACCCAAATTTAATAGATAAAGCTACAGCTAATAAAGATCCGATTACAGAAAAAATTCCGTTTGCCCCCCACATAAGTGGAAGTATATCTTCCTCTTTATATATATTTTTTAATTTGCTTATACCCGTTGGGAAAGGTATCCCCATTAATATACCCATAGGCAAAATTATTAAAAATCCAATTACCATTTTTTGCATCATAACATAATCATTTGTAATTTCTATTATTTTATTTAAGCTAAACCCAATAATTAAAATAGTAATTGCTGTAAATAATAAATAATAATAAGAATTGTCTGTAAATCTTTTTACATATTTATTTCCACTAATTAGACTACCTAATCCACTACTTAATAGAATACTAAATAAAATAATACTAAAAGTAAGAGATGGATTTCCAAAATATAATACCATTTTTTGTATTATTGGAATCTCTACTAGCATATATGCTATTCCTAGCCCGGTAAAATATCTAACAATTTCTTTATATTCTTTTTTCTTAAAGTATCTCTTTCTTATGGCAATCCAAATGAAAATTATACCAAAGAATACATATATAATCTCAAGAGGTAAAAATTTAGTATAATTATAGAAAAACGGACTATTGTCTTTAATTGGTTTTGCATTAAATTGAATACTACTTAACGCTTGTTTATAAGTTAGTTTTCCTTCCTTAATTAGCTTATAAAATTCATTTTCTCCACCTGGATAATGAATTATTTCTCTATTTTGCTCTTTAGAAATTTCTTTTATGTTTTTTATTTCTTCTTTAGAAAAAGGAGTATTTTTAAATAATTACTAGAGGCATAGCAACTTTATTACCATGCATATTTTTATGCTCTATGCTCACTCCATTTATAATTACAAAATAATCTGTTACCTCTTTAGGTTTTATTCCTTTATCTAAAAGAACTTCTATTCCTGTATTTACAATCTTAAGCAAATCCATATTGCTATGCATCATAAAACTTAATTTACCATTTTTACTTAAATGATTAAAATACTCATTAAAAGCTTCATAAGTATATATATAGTTTTCAGATAAAGAGTACATCGTATTTTCTACTGCATTTGTCATAACCATAGAAAGATAAATATTATCATATTTTCCCTTACTTTTTTCAATGAAATACTTTTGAAGATAGCCTCTTAATCATCTAACCCCCCATTAAATATGAAAAATTATGCAATATAGTAAAATTAAAAAATTTATCTATTATTAGAAAAACCCACGCTTAGAAAAATCGTGGGCTTTCAATTTAGCTTTTTTTACAGATACCCTTATTAATTCAACAAGACTAATCGTTATATATGACAATCTTCTTTACAATATCTTTCCACAAATTTGACACCTCTATTTTATTGAATCCTGCTTTTTTCACATTTTCTACGGTTCGTCTATTAATATTTGCCCCATATAAATTAACAACAAGTGGATTAAATACATCCATTAAAGCTCCTTGTATTTTTTTTTCACTTCTAACGTGCTCTATAAGAATTATTTTACCCCCTTTTTTACATACTCTTTTTATTTCTTTTAAACCCTTGATAGGATTTGGAACAGAACAAAAAACACATGTAGTAAATATAGTATCAAAAGTATTATCAGGAAAGTATAAATTTTGAACATCCATAAATTGTAAATCTACATTATTCTTTAACTTTTTTGCTTTTATTCTTGCTCTTTCCAGCATGTTTATACTAAAATCAATAGCAGTAATATCTAGATTATCCGGATAAAATTCTATATTCTTTCCAGTTCCAACCCCTACTTCTAGGACCTTTCCATTTAATTCTTTCATTACTTGCATTCTCCATTCTTTAAGAGACATAGCTTCCATAGGCTGTTCTAAAATATCATAAATAAAGGCTACTCTATCATATCTTTTTTTAATTTTTTCACTTAACTTATCCATATATTTTTCCTCTTTAAAACTCTTCCATTATCTAAATCTCCTGTATAAATTTTTTTCCCATCAATGGTTGTAGCAATACCATGTGAAGCAGATTCTCCTACGTTAATAATATCTACTTGTTCTTTTTTTAATACGTCAATTACAGAAATAGTTCCATCCTTTACATTGGGGATATACGCTAAAATTTGTCTATTATAATTTTTAACTAAAAAAACTACACTTATAAAAAGTATTGTAATTACTGATAAACCCAAAATTTTCCTTTTCATTTCGTATCTGCTCCTTCTCTATTTTTATTATTTTTTTATCAAATCTATTTCATTCTTATTCCAAACAAATTTTCTAGATTCTACTTTATCTAATTCTTTTATTTCAAGTTCAATATATTCTGTATTTTCATTAATAATGGATTCACCATTATATTCTTTTGGTACTTTTAAATATCCATATATATGATGTCCACTTCCCCCTACTTGTTCCCACAAAAATCCTTCTTTTACAATGAGGCCTTCACTATTTTTTATATTTACTAATTTTGCATAATCTATCCCTTCTAAATCTACAGAGTGTGTATTTAACATAACTTTAAAAACTAAATAATTTTCATCTTCTTTTTCAATATTATTAATTAGTACACCTACATCTACATTTCCTTGGTTATCCGTTCTCATAAGTTTTTCGAAATTTACTTCTTCTTTCTCTTCTAAAATTTCTTCTTCTCTTATATTTTCTTCTAAGACATTCTTATTTTGAATAAACTCATCTTCCTTAAACTTGTTTGTTAAAAAAAATAGTAAAATAAATATTGCGAACAACCCTATAATTAAAATATTTTTCTTTTTCATATTCTTTTCCCCACCTTCTATTAATTTTTATCTTCTTTCTAACTTAGCAAATTTCATACCAATATATATTACCATTTAAAATTATAGATTAATTAAAGAAATTGAATAAGTACTTGTAGCAAATCTAACATTAATTGAGTCATATTAAACAATAAAAATCGCTAGTTTTTATGACTAGCGACTTTCTAAATAAACTAAATTGAAGTTTTATTCATATTATCACTGCTATATCCAAACAAATCTACAGTTACATAATCAAAACCTATTTTCTTTAATTTTTTACCTATCTCATTCATTACATTTAAATTGAAAAGTTTTTTCATTTCATCTGGTGATACTTGAATTATTGCAATGTTTTCTTCATATCTCACTCTAAATTTTGTAAATATTATATCTCTTAAGTATTTTTCAGCTTGATCTATCATATATATCTTATTTAAAGTCACAGCCTATCCTCCTTTACTTTATGAGTAACTATAAAATGGATATTTGTAGTAAATCACTCAATTGTTGTATTATATAATAAAACTATATATTTGCACGGTAAAAAATCAGGAAAATTATTTTCCTGATTTTTTATCCTATACTTTAAATTTTCTCAATCTTAAAGCATTAGTTACTACAGATACAGAACTTAAAGCCATGGCTCCTGCTGCAAACATTGGATTAAGCTTTGGTCCACCTAGTGCATAAAATATACCTGCTGCAAGAGGTATTCCAGCAGTATTATATGCAAATGCCCAAAATAAATTTTGCCTAATATTTCGTATAGTACTTCTACTTAGTTTTATAGCAGTAACAACGTCTACTAAATCACTTTTCATAAGTACTATATCTGCTGATTCCATAGCAACATCAGTACCTGAACCAATAGCAATACCTACATCTGCCTGAGCCAAGGCTGGAGCATCGTTTATACCATCTCCAACCATAGCTACAACTTTATTTTTTTCTTGAAGCTTTTTAACTTCATTTGCCTTGTCTTCAGGAAGGATTTCTGCTAAAACCACATCTATTCCAACTTGCTTTGCAATAGCACTAGCAGTTTTCTTATTATCGCCTGTAATCATAGCAACTTCTATTCCCATTTCATGAAGCATATCTATTGCTTTTTTACTACTTTCTTTTACTACATCTGCAACAGCAATAATACCTTCTAGTTTATTGTTTATAGCCATATACATAGGTGTTTTACCTTCATTTGCAAGTTTATCAGATTCATCTTTTAAAGTCATTTGTATATTTTTATCTTTCATTAGTTTTTCATTACCTAAATATATTTTCTTATTTTCTATCTCAACTTCTATGCCATGGCCTGGTATAGCGTAGAACTTATCTAAATTTAATAAAGAAATATTTTTTTCTTCTGCTCCTCTTACAATAGCTTCTCCTAATGGATGCTCTGATCCTTTTTCAGCAGAAGCTGCCAATTGAAGTAATTCTTCTTCTGTAAAATTTCCTAATGTAATAATATTTGTAACTTTTGGCTTTCCCTCTGTTATAGTTCCTGTTTTATCAAATACAATTGTTTCTATTTTATGTGCAGTTTCAAGCGCTACCCCACTTTTAATTAAAACTCCATATTCTGCTCCTTTTCCTGTCCCAACCATTATAGCTGTTGGAGTTGCAAGTCCTAAAGCACATGGACAAGCTATAACTAAAACAGAAATAAACATAGTTAAAGAAAATACTACAGACTGACCTGAAATGTACCAAGCAACTCCTGATATTAGAGCAATAGCCATAACTATTGGAACAAAATACCCAGATATAATATCAGCAAGCTTTGCAATAGGAGCTTTACTTCCTTGTGCCTCTTCTACTAATCTTACGATTTGAGAAAGTGCTGTATCTTTTCCTACCTTAGTTGCTTTAAATTTTATTACACCATTCTTATTAATACTAGCTCCAACAACATTATCTCCTATCTTTTTTTCAACAGGAATACTTTCTCCAGTAAGCATAGATTCATCAACAGAACTATGTCCCTCTACAACTACTCCATCAACAGGAATTTTTTCTCCAGGCTTTACTAGCAATATATCTCCTACTTCTACTTCTTCAATAGATATAACTATTTCTTTATTTTCTTGAATAACAGTAGCAGTTTTTGGTTGCATTCCTACAAGTTTTTTAATAGCTTCTGAAGTCTTTCCTTTCGAGACAGCTTCTAAATATTTTCCAAGAAGTATTAAAGCTATAATAACACCTGCTGTTTCAAAATATAAATCCTTTGAATACTCCATATTTCCATTAATAATTTGATATATAGCATATATACCATAAATAATAGCTGCGCTTGTTCCTACTGCAATTAAAGAATCCATATTAGGACTTCCTTTAAATAAAGCTTTAAATCCTACAGTATAAAATTTATATCCTGCAATTATTATAGGTATTGTTAAAATAATTTGAACCAATGCAAAATTCAAAGGATTATCCATAGGTTCAATAATCTTAGGTAAAGGTAATCCTAACATATGTCCCATTGCTATATATAAAAGAGGAAGTGTAAATATAGAAGATATAACAAATTTCTTGAATAATGTTTTTATTTCTTTTTCTTTTCTTTCTTTGTCCTCATCCTTTACTAGTTCTTTTTCTATATCTAAAGGGGTATATCCAGCTTTTTTAATTGCATTTTTTATTTCTGAAATTCTTACCTTATCTGGATTATAAATCACTTTTGCTTTATTAGTAGCAATATTTACATCTACAGATTTTATCCCTTCTAATTTGTTGATAGACCTATCAACAGCTTTTGCACAAGATGCTCAAGTCATTCCCTGTATAGGTATTATAATATCTCTATTATTTTCTTCAATGCTTGCTTTATATCCAGCTTTGCTTACTGCTTCTATAATTTCTTCATAAGAAATATAATTTTCATTATATTTTACTTCCATTTTTTCTGTAGCTAAGTTTACACTAACTTCTTCTATTCCTTCTAATTTTTCTACTGCTCTTTCAACAGCCCTAGAACAAGATGCACAAGTCATTCCTCTTATATTAAAATTTTTTTCCATAGGCAATATTTCAACTCCTTTTTAAACTTAATTTTATTATTTTTATTATTAGCAATTTTTATGCCATTATTTAAAATATACTTTTATTCTAGCTTAACAGACTCACAACCTTTTTCTTTTCTAATAATTTGTAGCTTTTGACACAGCCTTTGTGTTATATAACAATAAAAAAATAGAAAGTCTTATTTGAAATGAATTTATAAAATAAGACTTTCTATTTTTTTAACTTATATTATACTTTTCCATTCTATATATAAGAGTATGTCTTGTAATACCTAATAATTTAGCAGCTTTAGTTTGGTTATTATCACACCTTTTTAGAGCTTGCATAATAAAGCTTTTTTCTACTTCTTCTAGTTTTACTCCATCTGGCGGCAAATTAAATTTAAATTCTGTATTATTTTTAGATAATATTTCTCTAGGCAAATCATTTTTATCAATTAATTCACTACTGTTTAATATGACCACTCTTTCAATTATATTTTCAAGTTCTCTTATATTTCCCTTCCAGCTATAATCAGTTAAAATATTCAAAGCATCCTTACTTATATTAATTTTTTTTCTTCCCATATCTTTGCAGTGTTTTTCTAAAAAATATTCAACTAATAATCTAATATCTTCTTTTCTTTCTCTCAATGGAGGTAGTTCTATTGGTATAACATTTAATCTGTAATATAAATCCTCTCTAAATGTTCCTTCTTCTACCATTTTCTTTAAGTCTCTATTAGTTGCTGTAATAATCCTTACATCTGCTTTTATTACTTCAGTACCTCCCACTCTCTCTATTTCTTTTTCTTGTAATACTCTTAAAAGTTTTACCTGAACAGCTAGACTTAATTCTCCTATTTCATCTAAAAATATACTTCCTCCATTTGCTCTTTCAAATCTACCTAACTTTTTACTTACTGCACCAGTAAAAGCTCCTTTATCATGACCAAAAAGTTCACTCTCAAGTAAATTTTCAGGAAGAGCACCACAGTTTACTTTTATGTAAGGCTTATCTTTCCTATGACTACTATAGTGTATAGCACTTGCTATTAATTCTTTACCTGTTCCACTTTCTCCTGTTATTAGTACTGTTGCATTACTTTTTGAAACTCTTTTAACCATGTCTAGTACTTTTTTCATTTGAGGACTCTCACCAATAATTATTTTTCCTGTACTGCTTCTTAGCTCTTGGGTTAAAAAGTTTATTTCTTCCTTCATATCTCCAATTTCAAGAGCTTTTTCTATTTGTATCTTTAACATTTCTATATCAAAAGGTTTAGAAATATAATCTAATGCCCCAAGCTTCATAGCTTCAACAGCAGATTCCATGGTACCATGAGCTGTAATCATGATAACAGGTATATTGCGGTTAATATTTTTTATTTCTTTTAGGGCATTCATTCCATCCATTTTTGGCATCTTCAAATCTAAAAGAACAAGATCAGGTTCATATAATTTGAAATTATCAACTGCTTCTAATCCATCTGATGCAGTAATAATTTTATATTCTTTCCCTTTTAAGGCTCTTTTCATTGCCCAAAGCATATTTTTCTCATCATCTGCAATTAATATCTTTTTCACTTTCTTATTCTCCTTTCTCTGATTTATCAGGAAGATATATATGTAGTTTTGTTCCTATTCCAATTTCACTTTCTACTTTTATATACCCATTATGCTCTTCTATAATTCTATGAGTAATAGAAAGACCTAGTCCTGTTCCTGTATCTTTTGTAGTATAAAAAGGTTCAAATATTTTCTCTAACTTATCCCTAGGTATACCTATTCCCTCATCTTCAAAGGATATCTTAACCCAACTATTTTCTTTTGATAAATTTATGTTAAGCTTTCCTCCCTTTGGCATAGCATGTATACAATTAAATATTATATTTATAAAGGCTTGTTTTAACTTTTCTCCATCTATTAATATATTTTTATCTTCTTCAAAAGTATAATTTATTTCTACATTATGCTGCTGTGCATATTTATTTGTAATGAGTACTATGTTTTTAATTAATTTATTTATACTTTGAGTTTTTATTTGATATACACTAGGTTTTGCAAAATCCAATAATCCTTTAATTACAGAATTTGCTCTGTCAATTTCATGAATAATAATATCAAGTCCTTCATTTATTTCTTCCTCTTCTATATTGTTATCTTTTATATCTTCTTTAATTGTTTGAGATATGGTTTTTATAATACCTAATGGATTTCGAATCTCATGGGCAACTCCAGATGCTAGCTCTCCTACAGCAGAAAGCTTATCTGCTCTTCTTACTTGACTTTCAAGTTTTTTAATTTCCGATATATCCTCAATAACAAGTACTAATCCATCTATTTTCCCTGTAATATTTTTAAGAGGATAAGCAAGTAATTTTACATCTAAATACTTATTATTTTTACTGTTACATCTAGTTTCAATATTTAACATCTTTTTATTTCCCTCAATTACTTCTATTAGCATTCCTTCTAATTTCTCATAATCAGCAAATAAAGTATCTATTTCTTTTTCAATAAAATATTCATCTAAATTAAATATTTCTCTTCCGTCTTTATTTATAGACTTTATTTTTAAATTTTTATCCACTGCAATAAGTCCATTTGTTATACTGTCTAAGATGTTTTGCGTGAAATTTTCAAGATCTGTTAATTTCTTTATTTGAATTTGTAGCATTTTTTTTCTTTTAAAATCTGATTCTGCTAAAAAACCTGTAATAATTCCTATAACAACAAACATTATAATTTCCAAAAACTGATTTAAAATAGCAATATCAAATTTCCTAAAATATAAAAACAAATGTGGTGCATAAAATATAGAGATAACTAATGAGGATAATACTCCTCCTTTTAATCTAAATTTAAAGGCAGATACAATTATAGGTATATAGTATAACCTTCTATAAAAATCGTGAATCTCCCACTTTGTAGATATAGTAAAATAGTGAAGCAAGGTTATAATAATTATTGTTATACCAATAAAGAATATATCATTTTTATTGCTTTTATTTGTCATATCATTTCTCCTTAAAATATTATTTATTATATTTTACCACTATGAAAAGTTCTTATCTATAAATAATAAGAACTCTAGCAGATAGTTTCATTACTAGAGTCCTTATTTTAGTATTTACTTACTATTTATCTTCTATTACTTTATACTCCTTTTCTTCTATCTCTACGTATTTTTCATTTTCTATCTCATAGCAATCTTTATTATTATGAGACTTTTTCATTATAACTATCATTCCAACATGCATTAAAGGACATAAAAGAAATACTAGTGATGAAAGTATCCCTCCTTTTATTCCAAATAAAGGTAACCCAGCAATTATTAATATAGGTAGCATACAGCATAACATCATTAAAATTCCATGCTTTAATAAACCTTTGTTATTTTTATCATGATTATTTTTTGAACAATTCATAAATAAATTCTCCTATTATTTTTTTGTATTAGCACTATTGCCTTTTTTGTTTAATTCACAGCAGTCTAGTTTTCCATTACCAAAATTTTCTTTATTAGCTTTTTCTAATTTTTCAAGAAATTTTTTAAACCATTTTTTCATTTTATATCTCTCCTTTTTATAATTTTTACAACGTTAAAAATATTACTATCTTTATTTGCAATAAGGGCATTTTCTCCAATTTATATCAATTAATCTTTTGCAATTTTCACATTCTTTTTTTAATCTTTCTTTACAATTTGGACAATAAATATATTCTTCTTTTACTTTATATCCGCAACTTGTACATTTTTTCACATCTTCTTCAAAGCATGTACAAAGTTTATATTCTTTTATAAAAAAATATACTATTATTATTAACATAATCAACAATAAAATCATCATATATGTGCCTCATCTCCTTTCAATATATCTTTTCCACAATAAGGATATATTTTCCATGTTTTATCTATAGTCATTTTGCAAAAATAACAGGTTTTATGAATTTTTTTATTAAATCCTCTAAAATTTCAATCCTTCAATAAAATATTTGAAAATTTCGAACAACTAGAATATAAGTTTCATGTACAGGTCTATTTAGTATATACTAGTCCTCATTATCTATAATTTCTCTACTTCATAAAATAAAGAACAGAAGTTGCCATTACTGTCATGGCTAATAATGTAAATTTAAAAAATCCTATGACCTTTTTATAATTACTTTCTTTTTGATATTCCATTACAATTCCTCCTTATTTTTAGCGTATATTGTATTAAATCTACTAAAGACTGCGGCATACGATTCAATTCACTTAATTATTGTAAAGAGCATTAAACCCAGCATATTAAAAATATACTGGATCTATAAATAACATTAACTCTAATATTTCATAGTTTTTTTAATAAATTAAAAACCTCCCATCATATTATTACCTTCTCCATGGCACGCCTGTGCTCCACCCATAGCATTATACATTTCTATCATCTCTTCTCTATCCATAGATTCCATCATGTTTGCCATAAATTCATATCCACCTTCTCTCATTGTTTTAATCATGTTTTGATAATCCTCTTCAGTCATGTTATTCATAAATTCATCCATAGCTTCATAATCTTCCTTTTCCAAAGCTTTTGCTGTATCTTTAAAATCATTTTTCTTCATAAGCTTAATCATTTCTTTTTCATCTAATTTCGATTCAATTCTTGCTTGATTTTCTTCTTTAACAGGATTAGGTTTTGAGCTAGCATATGCAAACCCTGTTATACCTCCCACCATTAAAACTCCTGATAGTACAAATACAATACCTCTTTTTTTCATAATTCTCGACTCCTTTTTATTATTTTTTTATTTACCTTTATATAAAGCAATATCTATGCCAGTTTTAACTTTTTATAATTAATGAATATAGTAATAAAATAAAGTTCCTGCTACACCAATAAATACAATAAGCACGTACTCTATAAGAGAAACCTTAATTTTATTTTTTTTACTGTTTTTATAACTTATAGTGTTGTTTTTTATTTTACTATTAATATCAACCACATCAACTTCTCTCCTTTATATAATTTTCATAAATTATTATAAATCAATAGCATTCTTTCTTTCTTCTTCACTTATCAATGGCTTAATATTCTTGTTTTTGTCTACATTTATTCTTTCATCATTATTTGAATGATTCATATGTCCACCACAACATCCACCTCTTTTAAACATTTGATACATGGCAAAGCCAATTAAAATAATATAAATAACTCTAAGTATAAGAATCATATAAAACACTCCTTCCTATCTTGTTTATAAATCATAATTTTTTAAAATATTTTTATTTTACCTACTTAACTATTCAAGCAATATTGATGCCACTTTTCATATTTTATATGAAATATCAAATAATATTTTTCATTTTATTATTTTAATCTGAAAAAACTTAATTAATAAACACATAAAATATTTACTAAATTACTAACTTAATTTTAAAATCTCAATTGATATGACACAATTTATGAGCGATTTAACACAGTAGAGAATTTAATAAGGATTATATATACAAAAAAATAAAGGTCGCTAGCTCTATATAACTAACGACTTTTTAATAAAATTTATTTTTAATTTTCTGTATAACCTATTATGTCTTTTACAACTTCCGATGCAATAATAAGTCCTGCAACTGATGGAACAAAAGATACACTTCCTGGAATTTGTCTTCTTTCTACACACGTTCTATCTTTATTTGAACAAATACAGTTTGTTTTACAGTCTCCACCTACAGCTTTTGGTGTTATAGGTTTTTCCTTAGAATATACAACCTTTAATTTCTTTATCTCTCTTTTTCTTAGCTTACTTCTCATTACTTTTACTAGTGGGCACATTTATGTTTTATATATATCTGTAACTTCAAGCCTAGTTGGACTTAACTTATTTCCTGCTCCCATACAACTTATAATAGGTATTTTTTAGTGCATCTTTCTATTAAATCTAGTTTTGCAGAAAGCATATCAATAGCATCTATAACATAATCATATTTATCAGAAAGACTACTTGAAAAGATTACTCTATCATCATAGTCATATTCCTGATTTATATTTTGGGATATAGTATAAAATATTTTTCCTATTCCTTCATCAAAATTTCCTAATGACAAATCTTCTGTAGCATGGTCTAATTTTTCATAGTTTAAATTCGTATTTACTATGAAATTTTTATTTTCTTATTATATTCTTTTACTATTTTCTAGTAACCCTACTTAACAAAACTCCCCTTTATAACCTTCTTATCCCTCAACTACTAAAAGTTCTTTTCCTTCAAATGCAATTCCTAGCTCTATTATGTTTTCAATTCCCATATCCAATAATTCCTGTTTATAATTCTTATCTTTTATTTGCGCTATTGCTTTATCAGCTGCAATTTCCAATGTTTCTTTTCTTCTTTTATTTACTTTCTTAAACTCCATAATTATCCCTAGTTTATTTCTATCTTTTGGAATTAATGCTACATCATATCTTCCATATCCACTTTCTCTATTTGACTTTACTTCATATTCCTCATTTAACGCTACTAAAATTCCAAGCACAAATGCATGATAGAACTTTTCACTTTCCTCTATATCAAAATAGCTTGCACTTTTTATTATATACTCACTAAATATATCTTCAAATGTTTCTATATCTCCTGTTGTCAAGCTTTTTAGCATATAATTAAATTTTTCATTATTAATGCTTTCTTTAAACCAAGACAATATTATTTCTTCATATAGATATTTTACTTCAAAATTTGGTATTTCTAATGTACAAAAACTTCTTCCCATTTTTAAATTTTCATTTATAACTTTTAAATACCCGCTAAAAAGTAAAAAACTCCATACATTTTCCGATCCATTTTCTACATCATTCATCACTATATCTTCATTTATTTGTTTTACAATAGTTTTCCCTTTTATCAAATCTTCAAGTTCTTTTTTTACTGTTTCTCCTGCTTTTGTCAATACTATTTTTACTAAATCATTACTACTCGTATTCACCCAATAAGGCCTAAATCCCTTTTCATGATTTTTTACATAATTTAGTATTGACCATGGATTGTATATTACATTTTCCCCGAATATATATCCATTATACCATTTTCTAACTTCATCCATTTCAAACTCTATATTATAATGCTTTAATATTTCTTCTACTTCACTTTCTAAAAAACCAAACTTATCACTATAATGATTTTTCAGTATGGTAAAAACTTCTAAATTATTAAGTCCTGAAAATATACTTTCTTTTGCTACTCTTAATATTCCAGTAAGCACTCCCTTTTGCAAATACTCATTATCTTTAAGAACACCACTCAAAAAATTCCTCATAAATTCTATTATTTCTTTATAGTATCCACTTAAATATCCGCTTTGTATTGGTGTATCATATTCATCTATTAACACAATTGTTTTTTGATTATAATATTCACTTAAAAACTTACTTAAATTTTTAAAACTTGTTTCATATTCAACTTGAGATGCTCTCTTATATAATATGTTTTTAAAATATATTTCATCTTCTTCATTTAAAAATTCTTCTTCATTTAAAAATTGACTTTCTATCAAATACCTATGTCTTGAATATTCTTTCGATATAATTTCTTTCATCTTTTCATAACACTTTTCAAAACTTCCATCTTTCACATCTTTAAATGTTAGATATATAACTGGGTATTTCCCCTGCATATCCATTATATCTTTATACTTATTTACCTCTAGATTTTCAAATAAATATTTATTATCTTCATCATTTTTCTCAAAAAAATATTTAAACATGCTCATATTAAGTGTCTTCCCAAAACGCCTAGGTCTTGGAAGGAGTATTACTTCCGAACCATCATCTATTATTTCCTTTATAAACAAACTTTTATCCACATAGTAATAATTTTCAGTTATCAATTTTTTAAAATCACTTACTCTTATTGGTACTTTCTTCATGAATTTCTCTCCTCTAATTTAAGGTTATTACCTATTATATCATAACCTATCATCATTAATCCATTTCTCAAAATCAATCCT
>NZ_FRAE01000011.1:39609-68167 GCF_900142235.1 Tepidibacter formicigenes DSM 15518
TGTTTCAATCCTTGTTTTAATGGATGTATCTCTTAAATAACACTTTTTCACAAAAACATTGCAATTGCTCAATTTTGAAACTTTTTTGACGAATATAAAATTTGTCAAATTTTATATTTTTAAGCCATAAAATAAAATTTTTATTTATTTTTCAATGTAGGAACAACAGCTTCAAACCTTGTAATTTCAACCTTTACGAAATATAATTTTAAAATCTCAAATATTTTTATAGAAACAAAACTTTTTATTGATAATAATATTTTTTACATTTACATTTTAATTTATCAGCAATTTTAATTACCTTTATTGTTCATATATACCTAATGACAAGTAATATTTTACCATATAAAACATCAACAATCAATCACAAAAACTGCCATGGCTGATTGTGCCATGGCGTTCCTTATCCCTCAACTACTAAAACTTCTTTTCCTTCAAATGCAATTCCTAGCTCTATTATATTTTTTATGCCTATATCTAATAATTCCTGCTTGTAATTTTTTTCTTTTATCTGCTTTAATGCATTTTTTGCAGCTATATCTAAAGTTTCTTTATCATCTTTATCTACTTTCTTAAATTCAATTATTATCCCTAATTTACTTTTATCTCTTGGAATTAAAGCTACATCATATCTTCCATATCCACTTTCTCTATTTGACTTTACTTGATAATCATCACAAAGCGCTACAAGCATGCCAAGTACAAAAGCGTGATATACCTTTTCACTTTCTTTTGCTGTATCAAAGTAACTAATACTGTTTAACACAAATTCTTTTAATATTTTTCCAAACGTTTTTATATCTCCATTTATCAAGCTCTTTAACATAACATCAAATTTATCATTATTTATACTTTCACTAAACCAAGACATAATTATTTCTTCATATAAATAATTTACTTCTGCGTTTGGAATTTTTAGATTACAATAAACCCTACCTCTCTTAAATTCTTCTTTAACTACTTTTAAATATCCACTAAAAAGCAAAAAACTCCATACATTTTCACTACCTTTATCTATATCATGAATAACTATATCCTCATTTATAGTTTTTACTATATCTTTTCCTTTTATTAAATCTTCCAATTCTATTTTTATTTTTTCTCCTGATTTTGCAAGCACATTCTTAATCAAATCATTACTGCTCGTATTCACCCAATAAGGTCTAAATCCTTTTTCATGATTTTTTACATAATTTAGTATTGACCATGGATTGTATATTACATTTTCCCCAAATATATATCCATTATACCATTTTCTAACTTCAT
This sequence comes from Tepidibacter formicigenes DSM 15518, assembly GCF_900142235.1. GTDB lineage: Bacteria > Bacillota > Clostridia > Peptostreptococcales > Peptostreptococcaceae > Tepidibacter > Tepidibacter formicigenes. Next base: position 40,876 of record NZ_FRAE01000011.1, read on the forward strand.
CCATTTCAAACTCTATATTATACTGCTTTAATATTTCTTCTACTTCACCTTCTAAAAAACCAAACTTATCACTATAGTGATTTTTTAATATTGTACAAACCTCTAAATTGTTTAGTCCCGAAAATATACTTTCTTTCGCTACTCTTAATATTCCAGTAAGCACTCCCTTTTGCAAATACTCATTATCTTTAAGAGCACCACTCAAAAAATTTCTTATAAATTCTATTATTTCTTTATAGTATCCACTTAAATATCCACTTTGTATTGGTGTATCATATTCATCTATTAACACAATTGTTTTTTGATTATAATATTCGCTTAAAAACTTGCTTAAATTTTTAAGACTTGTTTCATACTGTCCTTGAGAAGCTTCCATAGATAGTATTTTCTTAAAATAAGTTTCTTCTATACCTTTTAAATGATTATCTAGTAGATATTTGTGTTTATAATATTCAATAGATATAATTTCTTTCATTTTTTCATAACACTTTTGAAAATTTCCATCTTTTATATCTTTAAATGTCAGATATATAACTGGGTATTTTCCCTGCATATCCATTATATCTTCATACTTATTTATATTTAAATTCTCAAATAAATACTTATTATCTTCATCTCTTTTTTCAAAAAAATACTTAAGCATACTCATATTAAGTGTTTTCCCAAAACGCCTAGGTCTTGGAAGAAGTATTACCTTTGCTCCGTCATCTATTATTTCTTTTACAAACAAACTTTTATCTACATAATAATAATTTTCAGTTATTAACTCTTTAAAATCACTTACTCCTATCGGTACTTTCTTCATGAATTTCTCTCCTCTAATTTAAGGTTATTACCTATTATATCATAACCTATCATCATTAATCCATTTCTCAAAATCAATCCTTGTTTTAATGGATGTATCTCTTAAATTTAATAATCTCATTTATATTTTTTACATTTACATTTTAATTTATCAACAATTTTAATTACCTTTATTGTTCATATACACATAATAATAAGTAATATTTTACCATATAAAATATCAATAATCAATCTCAAAACTGCCATGGCAGTTTTTTCTTAAAAAAAAGCAAGTAAAGTATATTTTTTACTTGCTTTTTTCATTAATCATAAAATAATAATTTGTCCAAACCCTCGCTCACTTTTATATCCTACTCCACTATAAAATGAAAATTTCAAAAGGATATAAGCTATTTTTTTTATTTTCTGCTCTATATCTTTAAAATCTAACGTTATCTCTCCTGTAAAACCTTGTACTTTGCATCTTTTTAATGAAATAATTCTTTTATTTATATTTTCTAATTTTATATTTATATTTTTTAATTCTTCTAAACAAGATTTATCTATTTTATAATCACTGTATTTATTAAACTTTTTTAACAAATTGTTAAACAAAATTTCTGAATTTATTTCATCATAAAATTTGCTCCCTATTTTGAAAAAAGTTGGAGTTATAAATTTTATTTTTAAAATATCGTCTAAATCATTATTATTAAATATACAATCTATATGCTCCTTATTAAAACTTCCTGCCCATTTACTTTGTTGTCCAGATATTAATATATCCTTCACTAAAAAAATAGAGTTTTCTATTTGTATATTTTCTTTTAGAATTTTCTTTTTAAAAAATATAGAACTAAGTAGAGCAAATAAATTTTTATTTAGTGTTGTTACTCTAAAAAAATAAATTTTACCTTTTTCTATATCTAGTTTATATCTACCATATCCTAAAAAAGTCGATACAGTAAATGCCTTCAAAAAATCATACTCATTTTTTTGTTTAATTATTTCAATTATGCTTTTATATATTTGTTCAGCTACATTATTTATTTGAGTACCTTCTAATGCTTTTATTTTTACTAAAAAACTATTAAACAAACTTTATCACTGCCCATCCTAAAGGATAAATTGCTTCAACTAAGCTTCTTGAATTAATATCAATCTTATTTGTATTCACTAGATTAAATGTCGTACTGTCAAACCCTATTCCTTTTCCAATTCTTATTAAAGCTTCACTATCTTTATCTAAGTCATCGTGTATTTTTTTCAATTTTTCATAAACTTCAAGAGTTTCATTGTATTTAGCTTTATTTTCATAAAATTCTATTTCATTATCTATTACATCTAATGATTTAAGATTAAGTGCATCTAAAATATCAAATTTTGTTATTTCTTTTTTTACTTTTCCTTTATTGTAATATCCTTTAAAAAGATTTAAATTAATATTAAATTTTATTTCATCATTTGTTGATAAAACAGATTTTGTACATAAATTATAAGAAGACATTCTTTTTTCAAATATATATTTCTTTTGATTATATGTATATACATTTATATTGTATACTTTTAAGATATTTTCTAATAAATCTGAATCTGAAATTTTTACTGATTTAAAAGGATCATCAAAAGCATTAGTTTTTTGTAAAATATCCTTTTCGTAAATATTTGATTTACTCTTTTTATTTTTTTTATCATTATTATCAATTATCTCTTTTATTCCTTTATTATTTTTAATAACCTTATAATCAAATTTTTTATTACAATCCCCTAAATCATATAAATATGCACTTTTTATAGCCCCTTTTAATGTACTCGCTGGTATGTATGCTTTGTTATTTATATTTACAAAATCATTTACTATAAATGAATTTTCTTCATTTGAATTTTTAGCTCCTTGTATTTTTTTATCGTAATTATATATAAATTCATTTGATGCTTCTATTTTAATTTCATATCCTAAGCTTTCATTATATATCTGAGTTATATATGTTCTAAGTTCTATTAAACTTTTTTGTGCATATTCATTAAATTTATTCTTTTGCTCTTCTCCTAAATTATCATATAAATCCATAGCATTGAATTTATACAAATATCCATTTTTAACTATATATTCATAAGGAAATATCTCTTGTCCATTTCCTATATGTATAGGAGTTATAGGGGTAAGTGTTATTTTATAATTTTCAATCATTACAATTTCACCCCCAAAGTAAATGGTATCATACACTGAACTACATTATCATCATAATACAATCCACTTAACATTCTTCCTTTAATCTCATCTGCTTTTCCTCTAAATACAGAGCCTGGGCTGTAGCATACAAAAGGTTTTTTAAACACATTTTCCCTATTTGAATATAACCCTGATACCTTTGCTCTTTTAGTTATTATATTAGAACTTATAACTCCCTCAAAATCACCATTTTTAGGAATATAATTAGATAAAATCACAAATCCATTTCCACTAAAATTATTTTCAAACAAGTCTTTTCTTTCTTTAAAATATACCGTTTCAAAATGTCCTTTTCCTGAACTCGCTTTTTTGCCAAATCCCGTAAGTTGTATATAATCTAAATATTTCTTAAGTTTATCAATATCAAAATCATCTCTTACTTTTATATATATTGATAACGTAGAATTATAAAAAGTTTCTATGTTATTAAATACTCCAGAACCATATTCTTGTTCAGATGAATTTGTAATTCTATTTATTCTATTTTTAGTTACATTTACAGTTTTAATCAAATCAGAATACTGTTTTATATTGTATTTTTTAATATATTCTTCTTTACTTTTAAAAAATAGTTCTAATTTCCTCTTAAAGTTAGGCTCTATTTTTTCCATTGTAATTGGACACCTTATATTTTGCACTAATTCTTTGTATATTGTTTTTAATTTCTTACCTTCTCTTATTTCATTAAAAACATCTATATTTACATATTCAATATCTTCAATCTGTTTTAATAGTTTTGTTAATTTTATTTTTACAGCTTTAGAATCTTTAGCCAGTTTATTATTATCAGCATTATTTATATAAGATGTTTTTATAAAAGGCAGATAATTTGATAAAAATCCATTAGATACTATAAAAGGTGGGTTATAATTTTTAAATTCATTTAATATACTTTTTAAATAATTTTCTCCATCTAAATATCTTATAGCCCACATTATATGTCCCCATATAGTATCTGAATGAAGTTTTGTTAAAAAGGAGGATTTAGGATTTATTTTCCATTCATATACCGTGTATTTCAATGTATATCCCCCCTAGATATTTATATTTTCTATATCTATTTTTTGCCCATCAACATAAACTTCTAATTTAATATGTCCATTACCTCTTGATACTCCTCCCCCTATTCCATCTAATGATAAAAGTTTTAATCCTTTTAATACATTTTCAAAATTTTGTTCATCTAATTTTCCACCATCATCTAAATCAAATATTTTATACGACATTTCAAATTCAAACTCAATTCCTGCTGGAACTCTTTCTATATTTCTAAGATTAATAGGCTTTGAGGTTATTCTATTTATACTATTTTCATATTTCATTTCTGTATCTGTTCCTGTTTTTTTTCTAAGTTCTTCTAAGTCTTTTTTAGAATCATCAGTTAAATACGCATCCCTTACTATAAGTCTTGTTGGGCCACTTTGAGCCTCTTTACTATCTACTGCACTTCTTCCAAATATTGTACATACAGGACAATATTTTTCTTTACAACTATGTATAGCCCCATCATTTTCTACTTTCCCTAAATTCCATTCAGTTAAAGTTCTAAGTTTACCCTTTATAGAACTTCCTGGTATATAAGGCTCATTAGTAAATGGATTTCTTATTATAGGATTATCATTTCCTCCAATTTCTATATTAGCTGCATTTCCTCCTATCGCCATACCTGATAAAAGAATTATTTTTCCTTTTATTTGTTTTATACATTTAAGTTTCATAATATCACCCCTTATTATCTATTATTTCCTCCACCAAATCCATAAAAATATCCAATTATTGCTTCAAAGAATAATACAAAGTTTTCAAATGTATCCAAGCTTTTATTCTCTTTTATATAATCAACACTTTCATTTATAAAATCTCTAAATCCTTTAGTTATTTTAGACTTTAATCCATTATTTCTATACTTGTATTCAGCTTTTGATTTTAGCATTAGTATAAAAGGATAGTTTTTTTCAAATAATTCTTCACTTTCATTTATTCTACTTTTTATTGCTTTTACCTCATTAAAGAATGCTCTTAATTGAGAATTAGAAAGACCCTGATTATATAATTTTTTTGCAATATCTTGTGCTTCAGTTGTTATTAATTCTTCTCTTAAATTTCCTTTTTCATCTGTATATCCCTTTTCAACAAATTCAAATTTAATAGGCTCTTGTTTAGCACATTTTTTATTACCTTTTGAATTGTAACTCAATTTATTCCCCTCCTCTATTTTTTCTTACAGCATAATTTAAAACTATTTTCATGTATTTATATATAAAACTATTTTCATCAGGTATATTATCAAAATACTTTTTAAGTTTTGATATTTCTTCTTGTTTAAATATTATTTCTTCATCTTTTTTATAATTTTTTATTCCTAATTTATTTGCTATTTTAGGGATTAAATTTCTATATAGATCATAATTAAATTTCGATATATATAGAAGTTTAGATACATCTTCATAGTTTGAATTAACATATTCTTCAACCATATTAGTATAACTTAAAAGTCTATATATAAAGCTTTGAGAATATGTTTGATTTTGAAGATTTTTATAAATATATTCCCCTAAGTCAAATATTTCATTAAAATCTTCCCACTTTATAAATCTATCAAATATAACTATTCCATTTTTTCCTTCTTCTTTTGCTTTTTTTAATCCTTCATCTGCTTTTTTAAATACGTTCATTATAGCTTCTTTATTTTTCATAAAAGCAATTGATGCCGATAAAGTTATATCAGTATTATTAGACACAAACTCCTTAAATTTATCATTTATAAATTTAGCAGTAAATATAACTTCATTCCATGGCCCAATTAAAGTAAGGTCTGCCCCATTTGAATTTACAATATAATGATTGTGTAAATTTATTTTTACTTTTTCTTTTTCTAAATTTATAATTTCTAACCTAGATCTTGAGAATTTATTGTATATATAACTATTAAAAAAAGTATTAATCATTGTACTTAAATTAGATATTCTAGAAATAGAAGTATAATCAAATTTACTTTTTTCATCTTCTTCATAATCTGGTAAATTTTTAATATCTTCTTTACCAAATAATCCAACATCCATAAGAAGTTGTAAATTATCTAAATCTAACTTTAAAATTCCTAAATTTTTAACCCCTTGAGCTTGAGATGATATAGCCTCAAAGCTTTTAATGTCATTTTCATAATTAGTATCATCTTTTTTAGTATAAAATCTATATTCTTCTAAACTTTCATAAGTTGGAGCATAATTTGCATAAAATTCAAATCCACTAGGATAATTAGTCAGAATTTCAGTATCTTGTAAATTCATAACTATATAAGGAGATTTATCAATATTATCTAAATCATTTTTATCTTCTAAAAAAGCAACATATATATCATTAAATATTTTAATTTTTTTATTATAATTTATGTCTTCACTGTAATAAGCTATATATTTTGATTTTGTAACATATGTACCTATGTTTATTTCATTTTCACAAAATCTACATTTATCATTATTCTTAGGTTTAAAATATTTTTGACATATAGGGCATACTCCACCAATTTCAAAATCAAAAGATATTACAGGATTTTTTAGTATATTTTCTTTATATTTTTGATTAGAATTTTTTTGTAATTTATGATTAATCTCATCTACTATTTCTCTAAAATTTCTTAGTTTTTCTCCACAAACAGAAATAACTGTTAAATTAAAATAAATAGATGCTTCAAATTCATTAAACAAATAATCATTAATATCTCTTTTAATTTTTAATAATTTTTCTTTCACAGAATATGTTTTAGGAGCTAATATATAAAATCTATTTCCTGTATTTATAATGTTATTGGCAATAGTCAAATTAAGCTCTTTTATTATTTTATAAGAAATAGATTTTACTAATAAATTAGCAAAAAAAGATTTTCCTCTTAATCTTTTAGATGCATTTTTAGTTGTATTAACATCATTTATGTAATCTGATATTCCTTCAACATCACATCCAATAATCAAAAACTTATCTTCTTTATCATCTTTTGCACTTTTTTCATCTAAACTATTATTTTCTTTATGATATAAATAACTGCAAAGAGCTATTGCACTTGTTGTTTTTAGATGGTCAAATAAAGATATATCACATATATCTTTTGTTGTATCACTAGGTAGACACCATGTATATTTTCTAAGTATATAAAATAGCGTTTTAAAAAACATTTCAAAGTCATCTGTATTTAGCTTGTCTAATTCACTTATAAATTTATCTACTAATTCTTTAATTTCTTCTTGTGTATTTTTTTCAAAATTTTTAGGAAATACATTTTCATATTCTTTACATGAAAATTCTTTTAGCTTGTATTTAAAATTTTCATTATAAAATTTATTGTTGTTAATTTCTAGCTTATTAAACAAACTATCAAGTGGTTGTGCTTTAAAGTAAGAAGATTTATTTTCTCCATCTCTTCTTTCACTTGATGAATAATTATCTGCTCTTGATATTAAATACGCTAAAGTTCTTTGATATGTATTTTCTATACTATTCACTCTAAATTGTTCTTCTATTGTATGATGTTCATGATGTTTTTGAACCAGTAATGTAAGAAGTTCATTTTCCTTTAAAATATTTTTTTCTTTAAGTAATTTTAAAAAGTCAACTGATAATTGTTGATGTTTTTTATTCGGAAGATATCTTTTTCCCATATAATCATCACATCTATTTAAAAGCTTTCCTACATCATGTAAAAGACCAGCTAAAGCTATTATATAATTTTCATTATTTATATTTAGCATAATACACCTCCCCTAATTAGATATGACTGTTCCATATCCTATTGATTTTCTTTTTCCTATTCCCATATAATCTGGTATTTTTACATTGCATACAAAATCTCCTTTAAATCCTATAAGTTCTGTATCCTTCATTATAATCTTTATTGGTTTAAAATCTCCCTTTGCTATAATTTTTTTATTTACTTTTATCCCTAAATCCTTAAAGTTAGATAATATGTTATTTTGTATCTGCTTATTTAAATCAAATTCACCTTTTTTAAATTTTAAGTAATTATTTTGATTAAGCGCTAGCCATGGCGTTATAAATTTATATGAAAATAATTCATCAACAACTTCAAATTCTTTATTATCTATAATAATTTGTGTTCTAAAATTTTTAATTATTTTACCTTCTATATCAATTTCTTTCACATTTATGCAGTTATTTTTTATAAATTCAGCACCTTGCTCTATCCCAAATATAGCTAATTTTTTATCTATAAGCTTATATTGTATTTTAGGCATTTTATAATTAAATTCAAAAGTACTTATATGATTATGTACCATTATTTCATCTCTAAAAGTATTTGCTATATATCCTCTTAATTTTTCTACATCTCGTGTTCTAAAATTTTCATCTGTTTCAAATTTTATTAAACATATCTGCAAAATAAATGCTCCTTTCTGGAACTTTATCCATTTTATTACACAAACACTTTTATTATACTACTTTTTTCAAAAAAATAAAACAGCTATATAGCAACATATGGCTGTTCTATAAAATCACATAAATCTATTACTAGATTTTTTTACAGTTCCAAATCCTTGAGATACAGATTTACCCATACCTAAAAACTGTGGAATATTAAAATTAACTTTAAAATTGCCTTTAAATCCTTTCATTTTCACATTTTTAAAATTAACGTTACATTCTTTTAAATCAATTGATACATATATTTTTTTATCTACTTTATATTTTAGACTTTTAGACATTGATAATATATTTCCTATTAGTATTTTCTTTAAAAATTCCTCTTTCTGCATTTCATTCATTTTTTCATATTTCATAAAATTACTTTGATTTAAAGCTAGCCATGGCGTTATAAAGCTATACTTTATATAATTTTCAGTTATTCCAAACTCAATACTTTCTTTTATTATCTTTTTTTGATATGTATAAATTTCATCTTGATTTATAACAATTTTATCCTCATTTAATCCAATACTTGCTATAAAATCTGCGCCTTCTAAAATTCCACATATTATAGGGTTATTGTCTATGACTTTATACTGAACTTTAGGGTATCTATAAATAAATTTATCATTATGGTGATTGTGCATAATAGATATATCATTATATTTATTAGCAAAATATCCTCTTACCTTTACTGCTTGATTTGGAGTTAAATTTAAATTTTCAAATTTTAAAAATGTATAGTCTAACTTCATAATTGCCTCCTAACAGATGGACATGTTTGTGATTTTTATTCCTCTATTTTCATCATAGTAGCATTTATCTAAAATTCTCATTCCTTTTTTATTATTGCAATTATCATTTATATTTTTTAAGTCTTTTTTAGGTACTGATATTTTATATTTATTTAAAGTCCTCCAAGCATTTAGTATATCTTGATATTCTCCTTTTCCTTCTAAGATTATATCTATACAGTTTTGAGTTTCTTTATTGTAATTTATAATTATATCTTCCTTTGGAATATCGTCTTTTATAAGTTCAAATTCTTTTCTTATATTATTAAATTCAAGTTTTTCTATATATTTATATATTTTGTTAGATGCATCATTACTTTTTATATTGTCTACTGCTTTGAAATATTCTTCATTTATATCTAAAATTTCATTTTCATTTATAATTTGTCTACCTTGCAGTATCTTTTTAGTTACATCTAATAAAGAATTAGAATATATATATGAGCAAAAAGGTCTTTCATTTTCATCAATTAAATAAAACAGCCTTAATATTCCTTTTCCTTTAATTGCATTTCTATTTGCTCTACCTCCAGTTTGATTTATTGAATCCATAGTTGTAAAATCTCTATAAACTATATCAAAGTCTATATCAACTCCAGCTTCTATAATTTGAGTTGATACAAGTATATACTTTTCATCACTATTTTTTATTTCATTTATTATTCCAAGTCTTCTTTGTGGATGTATTGCTGTTGATAAATATAATACTTTTCTATCTTCTATTGTTTTTAATTCATCTAAAACATATAATGATGATTTTATTGTGTTTAAAACTATTAAAAAACTTTTATCACTTTGAGGATATATATCTTCTTTTAAAATTTCACAAAATGTATCTATATTTATAGGATTATCTATATAATTTTCTATTTGTATCCTATCTAACTGTTTAAATATTTCTTTATTACTCTTTACAAGTTCTATTCCTTGTAAAAATAATGGTTTTGTTGCTGTAACAGTTATAATGTAGCAATTAAATTTTTTACATAAAATATCAAATATTTTTTCTATTATTTTATAATATTTAGGATCTATTGCCTGTACTTCATCCAATATAATTATACTTCCTGATAATTTGTGAAATCTATTTACTATAGAGTTTTTACCTGATTTAAATATTGTATTAAAAAGTTGTACAAATGTGGTAGTTATTATAGTACTTTGCCAATTTTCTACACAAAATCTAGCATCATAATTTCTATATTCTCTTTCTTCATCTAAAGTGTTATCTTTATATTCAAGTGGTGTCATAGAGTGATGTTTTAGTATAAAGCTTTCAAATGTCTTAAGATTATTTTCTTTTAAAATATTTTCAAGAACTTCATAATTTTGATCTATAACACTTGTAAATGGTATTGTATAAATTATACTTGGAATTATGTTTTTATTACTTTCATTATATATTCTTTGAAATAATCTAAAAGAAGCTCCATAAGCTGCAAGGGTTTTTGATGTTCCTGTTGGTACATTTATTGAAAATATATGATTTTTGTTTATATCTATATTGTCTATACTATTTAATACTTCTTCATATATTTGATTTCTTATTTTAAATAATTTTGTATCTTTTATATTTGGGTATTTTTGCACTAATTCTTTTTTTATTTTTTGTTGATATTTTTTTACATAACCATCATACACATCTGTTTTATTTTCATAGGCACTACCTTTTCTTATTAATTGTGTTTTATCAGCAGTTAATAAAAGTGAGTATATATAATGTGTATTTATGTAATCCTCTATCTCAAATTCCATATCATAAAAATCATCAATAGGTCCTTCTAAAAAGTCTTCATTTTGTATAAGCTCAAAAAAGTCAGATACGTCTTTTTTATAAATATTATTTAGTTCTTCTATATTTTCTTTTATTGAATTACTAATTTTTATAAGTTGCTTTTTATTATATTCAAATAAGCTTGTTGAAGGTTCTAAATTTCCATGATGTCTTTTAATACACATAAACCCTATAAACTTCCATTTTTTAGGTAACATATAATATGCAAAATATGCTGATATTTCTCCATGGCATTTTAATCTACCATTATACTCTCCTTTTAAATAATCTTGAAAATATTTACTTGCTTTTCCAAAGTCATGGCACATACATATAATTTCTATAATTTCATCAAGTTCTTTATTTTTGCCATGGGTTTTATGAGTTTTTAAAGCAATATCTCTAACTTGAGTTAAGTGGTCAACTAGTAGCTGACCACTTTTATTTTCATTTATATGGGACATAATTTTAAAAGAAAAAGACATTATATTCACCAACTTTTTTAAATAAAGTTTTGTTTTTTATGTTTATTATATTATTTGGAGAAAATACTATATTTTCATATTCTATATATTCTCTTTCTTTGTTATTTTTAGTAGGTATCCTGTCAACATAAAATTCAAATTCATTATCAAAATCAAACTCTATATAGTCTTTAGGAACTAATGTATGAGTATAATTTTCTTCAATATTTTCAATATCCACTGTTTTTTCATATTCTAATTTTGCTATATGTTCACTGCATCCTAAATATGGGGTAAACACATATTCTTTAGATTTTAATATATTTTCTATTTGATTTAATTTTTCCTCACCTGTGCTTAAAAATATTCTATATTTAACATCTCTTAAAAACTGTATTCTTGATATAAATGTAGGAGATTTTTTATTAGTAGTTACTTGAGGTATTAAATTGAAAGACTGTGTATCTTTATATACCTTATTTAAAACTTGAATACCTATTTTAATGTCATTACTATATTCATATAAATCCTTATAATCTATTCCAACTACTGCTCCTATAAGTCCTCTTACAGCCACAGGATGTATAGTTGAAAATGTAAGTGCTGATGTTGTAGTGTGTGGACATCTAAAGCGTGCAAATGAACTTTTTGCTGTAAATATTAGGCTTTTCATATGACCACCCTCTTAAATGTCAAAAACATTAAATTCTTCATTTATATTAAGAAGTTCTACCTTTGGATGTTTGTATATATTAATTTTCTTTATTATATCTTTTTTTCTTTCATAATAATCTAATAAAGGTTTTAAATCAAAGCTAAATTCTTCTATACTTCTTATTTCAAGATCTTGTTTTTTCTTTTTAACATCTATATAATCTAGTTCTCCATCTATATAATTCTTATTATATATAACTTCTACTAAAAGTCTTGGCATTTGATTTTTAGATGTACTTTTATAATTTCTAATTCCACTTATTAATACATCTTTAAATTCTTCTAAGTCGTCTTCACTTACATCTATATTTTGTCTTTTAGCAATCATATCGTTATATACCATATAAGTTTTAAAAAGTGCATAAGGTGTATAATATTTTGACCAAGTAGTTCCCTGTTTCGCTTCTGATTTTGAACCTGTAAAAACAGAAGTCCCTTGTGCAAATACTATATCACATTCATGAAGGCTTTTACTCCATACTATTTGAAGTGGTCCATGTATATTAAATTTAGGTTCTGTTATTACTGCACCAAATAATTTCACATCTTTATATTCTTGTTTTAATTTATCTTCTAATTGATCTTTTTTTATTTTTTCATCCTTTATTACCTTAGCTGCTACCCCTTTACAATCTATAAATAATCCTTTATCATTTTTAGTAGGCTTTACAAATACCTTTTCTCCTTTTGCATCTAATTCATCTCTTACATACCTTTTTATTCTTACATCTGACATTTCAAGTTGATATGTTCTTTCATCTTGTCTTGGTCTGTTATCATTTATCATATCACCATTTGGATTAGACATTGTTGCATCTGAATATAATAAGTATTCTCTAGTATCTGCCATTTTTACTCAACCTCACTTTCATTTTTTTCTTTTTCAAAATATGAGTCTTTTCCCCATGCAAATATGTACTTAGCTTCATCTTGTGAAATCTTATTTTCTTTATTAGCCATTAAAAGTTTAGCTTCACTTATCATATTTTTAAGATAGTTACTTTCAACTTTATATTTTTCTATTTTATCTGTTAATAAATTTGAAAAGTATATAAAATCGTTAAAATCAAATCTTCTAGCGAATAAAAAGTTTTTTTCTAAGGAAGTTTTGCTATTTTCTTCATTTAATTTGGTTTTTATTTGATAAATCATATTACTGTATGCTCTTCCCAAAATAAACCATGCTTTTTTTTCATTACTGTCAAAATAATTTATATTATCATCAAATAATTGTTCATAGCTTGAATATGTTTTCAATACATTCCACCCCTTTTCTAAGCAGCTACATTCACATAAAAAATTATATATTTTATTTATATTTTTAATACAAGCAAACTTTTTGTGATTACCTCTTACATAGTTATGCTTATATACCTGCATTACTCTTTTAAAAAATAAATTTCTATCTATTTTCGTTCCTTTAAATATTGATGATAGTATTTTAAGCTCTTCTTTATCTGTTGTTTTTAACTCATTCCCTGAAACTTTAACTGATGAACAATATTTAATTACTGAATATAAGCTGAATTTTCCTTTATCATCAATATCATCATATTTATCTAATAATTTTGATATTTTACTAAATCTTGAAGGAAGTATATCTACTATGGAATGATTTATTCCAAAGAATTGATTGTTTTGTTCGTAAAAAATCATATCTGTTAAAGACTGAGTTTCAGATAATCTTCTTACTACTTGCCTTTCTTTACTTGATATACTTTTTAAAAGTTTTTCAGTTCCTTTGTCATCTTCAAAATCTCTTTCATATACTTTTGCAACTTTTTTATTATAGTTGTGAGGTAAAAACATTACACTCTTTTTAAGCCAATAAGTTATAAGATTATCTTCTATATATTTTTTTCCAACAATCAGATTTTCAAGACAATCCTTACATATTACTATTCCATTTTTATCTTTAGAATCTATATTAGAGTAAATACCTTTATCATTTGTGTAAAATTTATAAACTGCACTATTAAAACATTTTCCTTCACTGGAGCATAAATGACATTTGTTATTTCCTTTTACTTCATTAAATGTTGTTGAGTACATTGTATTCATAAATTTATTTTCAAATAGTTCTCTAGGGGTTTTATTATTTATATTTACAATAAAAAAAGTGTTTTTATCATTTTCTTTTAAGTAATTTTCTATTATATTTTTTATTTCTTCTTCTTTTTCTTTTATCTCGCAAAATTTACAAATTTTTTTCACACTAGATTCTTTATAGTAATCTAATCTAATACCCCCTCCCAAAAGTCCATTACCAGCTTGATAAAAAAGTGCATCTTTTACTACATCTTCATAAAAATCTTTTAATCTCTCAACTGTAATCCCATCTTTTTTAGTATCTATATTTATAGGAAGGATGTATTTAATATCTTTTGAATTTATTTTTTTTACCATAAAATCTAGCATATCTATATCGTCTTTATTTTCTCTTACGTATTTTCCTATATTTTTTATATGCTCAATCATATTTTTACCTCCTTTCTCTATTTTTTATATTTTTTTACATTATCTTTTATTATTTCTACGTTTTATTTTTAATTCCTTCTTTATTTAATACAAATGTTTGAATAACAACAATCTATACATCTAGATTTATATTTTGTAGCCTTAGGAAAATACCCTTGTAAAACATCTAAGTATTCTTTAATTGTATTTTTTAGTGTATCTTTTGATTTATCCGTAATTTCAATTTCTTTTACTATATGTCCATTCCTACAATAAACTAAATATCCTTTATTAACTATAGAACCATACATTTCTTCTATCATGAGTGCATACATAATAATTTGTGTTTTATACGTATCATATATTTTATCATTATATTCAGCAAATTTATAATCGAGAGGTGCCATGGTTTTATCTTCTAAGGTTAATACTTCGTCTACTATTCCCTTTATTCCTAATTTTTCTGATATTAACGGAACATTTATTTCCTTTTTTATTACATTTAGTTTTGTTCTCAAATAATCTTTATTTTCTTTTTGCTTTTTTTCATGAATACTTCTTCCTAATTGAACTTTAAATCTTTTTTCTTCATATTGACTTATACCTAAACATTTCATAAAATATATAAATCTTTTACAATATAAAAATTCTATAATTTGCGAAGGTGTTATATAATAAATGTTTTCGTTAAAAAAACTTTGAGATAAGTTCATCTGTTACCAACTCCTTATCAAAAGCTTGTCCTATAAGACCTGCTTTTTTAAGTTCTGATTTACTCATAGGAAATATATATACTGAATCTTTATCTAAATCTACCATATCTTCTGCTTTAAGTTTTAATTCATCTAATGTGTTATTATCAATATCTCCTAAAAATACGCTTTTTTGAACTCTATAAAGACCTATATTTTTGCAGTGTTTGACTATATTTCTTCTAATCTTGTTACTTGTAATATCATATATAACCCATATAAGCAATTATACAGCCTCCTCTTTTAGTATTCTATTTGCTATATTATGACAATCATACTGAATAATATTTTGAAATTCTATATTTCTACCTTTGTATTTAATTTTCTTTTGAAGATATTCATTATACTCTCCTATTAAAAGTTTTTTTCCTTCTTGATTTAAATAAAAACCTCCATTTTCTACCTCGTCAAAAAATGCTTTTTTAACTTTCTTAGTTGAAAATAATTTAAATACTATTTCATCTATATAACCTCTATACATTTCTATAAGATCAAATACTAACGCTTTTTTATTATAATTATCGGTGTGCATTATACCTATATACGGATCAAGTCCTGATAATATACAGGCTTTTTCTACATTAGAATACATTATTCCATATCCATAATTTAACATGGCATTAAATTCATCTTTAGCAGGATTTTTACTTCTTCCACTGAATTTATATTCTGTTGGAATTAATTTACTTAATACGCCAAAGTATATACGACTTGCATTTCCTTCATATCCTTGAATAGTATCTCTAACTTGCTCTATATATTTAGCTTTAGGTATATTATTTATATTTTTAATTTGAGTATTTATTTTTTCAACAGCTTCTTTTATGATATCTTTTCTATTGTCTCTTCTATTTACAGATAACTTATTTAAATGAGATATTTGATTTTGCATTTTTTGTGTTATCCACTCTTTTACTAATTCTAAGCCCATAGCATTATCTTGTAGAAATAATTGTTTTCTTCTTATAGTGCTTATGCTCCCTAGTTTTGAATGCCATACCCTTGCAAGTGGTTTTCCCGTGCTTTTTAAAAATACTATATCTATATTGTTTTCAATAGCAAGTTCTATTGCATCGGTAGTTAATGCGCTTCTTGTTGTCATTATTATCTGCTCTACTTTTCTAGCAGAGTATTGTTGTTTGATTTTATCATTTTTTACTTGAAAGCATTCTCCAACTTTAGATACATATGTTCCAGGTGTATTTATTATCAATTTCATTTAAATACCTCCTTTTTTGTTTATTTATTTACATTATGATTAATTTTATGGATATTTATTCCATTATTTATTGTGAATTTGTATTTAAATACAAAAAGCAAGCAAAGAATATTCTTTGCTTCAGGAGTAAGAAGGGGAAGTTTCAATCCTTGTTTTAATGGATGTATCTCTTAAATCCTCTCCAGCTGTAAGTATTGCCTTAGGTACTAAGTTTCAATCCTTGTTTTAATGGATGTATCTCTTAAATCCTCTCCAGCTGTAAGTATTGCCTTAGGTACTAAGTTTCAATCCTTGTTTTAATGGATGTATCTCTTAAATAAGAAGCATATTCAAGGTGGAAAAATGGAAATGATTTTGGTTTCAATCCTTGTTTTAATGGATGTATCTCTTAAATTTCTCTATATTTTAATTATAAACGTTTTTAAGCGTTTAGTTTCAATCCTTGTTTTAATGGATGTATCTCTTAAATAAATTTAGGAACTTCATTTCCATTTGGTAATGGAATGTTTCAATCCTTGTTTTAATGGATGTATCTCTTAAATATGTCATGATATTACCTCCTTGAATTAATAAAAATAGTTTCAATCCTTGTTTTAATGGATGTATCTCTTAAATCCACAGAGAGGTAGGTGATATAAGAACGTATGATAGTTTCAATCCTTGTTTTAATGGATGTATCTCTTAAATAGGTGATTTTATCAACGACAAGGAATTAAGAAGATACTGTTTCAATCCTTGTTTTAATGGATGTATCTCTTAAATAAACAAATAATCAAAAGCTATTACAATAAACGCAAGTTTCAATCCTTGTTTTAATGGATGTATCTCTTAAATAGCCCTTTTTTGCAAATATATTGAAATAACTTATTCTTAAACTTTTTTTGACGGATATAAAATTTGTCAAAATTCATTTTTTTAAGTCATAAAATAAAATTTTTATTTGTTTTTCACAGTAGTAACAACAGCTACAACTATTGAAATAACCATATTTTAAAACTATTACCCCAAATTTATAAATATTTTTATAGGAACAAAAATAACTTGAATTTTTATATTTATATTTTTGACATTAAATTGTTAATTTATAAATATTTTCAATTACCTTTATTGTATATATGTTCCTATAAATCAAGTAATATTTTACCATATAGTTCCTTTATAAGCAATTATAAAGTTTCCTGCTTTAGCTTCAAATATATAAAAATAATTTATTTCATCAATGTATTTCATACTTTTTTAACCATTTCACTTCTTTCCATATTAAAATGAGATTTTCTTCTCTCACTTTTATTTCATACCATTGATCTTTTATAAATTTAAATTTTTAATATTTTTTAATTTTTTAGGGTATACCATATAATACTTTTGCTCCAAAACTTAATATTCCTCAATAGTCATTTTTTATCTCCTTATATGACTTTATTTATTGGTTTTTTCTTTATATAATTTAATAATTTCATCAATTGTATCTATAGGAAGTGTTTCGCATAGTATTTTGGCTACAGCTCTTGCAGCTCTATTATCAAACTCTTCTTCATTTTCTTTAGTTGGATAATTAACTGTTATATTAAACTCATAAACTCTTGCAGCCAATTTTTTACCTCCTCATTAATTTTGTATTACTAAAACTTATGAGTTTTTAAATTTGTCCTATGCCTTAAATCACTTCCACCCTTTTGACACTTTCGCATCAAACTCTTTTTGTATCTTAAAAGAACAACATCTTCATTTCATCGTGTTTCCTTTTTTGACACAAAGTCAATATATAGTTTTGAATAAAGTTCATTTTCGAAACCAAATATTTATTATAGACACATTTAGTATTAAACTATAATAAAGAAAGGGATTAACTTAACAAGATTTAGCAAATATATTAGGTGTAGGCAGGGCTACTATTGCTGGATATGAAACTAAAAGAAATCAGCCAGATTATGAAAAGTTAAAATTAATTGCTGATTATCTTAACGTTGCTGTAGATTATCTTTTAGGCAGAACTGATATACGATCTAAAATTGAAACTAAAGCTTATCATAATCTTGATGTAAACGGATTACCTAAAGATGCTATAAAACAAATAGAGGATTATATTGAACTTATCAAATTAAAATATAATCCTGATGAATCACTAAAGAAAAAAGATTAAGAATCCTTAAATTTAATAGGATTCTTTTTCATAATGTTCTAATTCTTCTGATGGATAAGCATTGGTCCAGTGATATGGTTGTAATTCCCTTAAAGGTACAAACTTTAAAGTATTATCTGAGGTAGTAACGCCAACCTTTACATCTTCACCCCAAAAACGCAGTCTCTCTTGACAAACACCACATGGTGTAAGAACCTTAAAAGGACTATTTTCATCGTCTCTAACAACACACAAGCAGTGGGTTACACGTACATTATATTTATGAGCTTCACACATTGCTCCTACTTCAATACATAAATCTACACTACTATTTGCTGTTTCAATTGAAACACTAGTAAAGTATTGTCCATCTTCAGCATGGATTATCGCCACCCCATCCCAGCCTTTGGGATATCTTTGAGGAATAAATTCAATAGCTCTGCGATACATTTCTTCTTCTATTATTCTGTCTTGTTCCATATACTACCTCCTATATTAATGTTATTTTTAATTCATAACGCTCTACTATTTTTCATATCTTTTTCCCATAGTTTTTTGTAAATACCTATATAAATACATTATAGCATGTATATGTAAATAATAACCAATTCAAATATTACAACATTATTTTTGCCATGGCGTATTTCAATTTATTAAAAAAGGAATCCCTTTAAAACTTTAGGATTCCTTAACAATTTTAACTTTGTTATAGTTTTTTATAATATTTTAATCAGTAAAGGAGCTAAGAATACAGTAATAAGACCTGCAATTCCTATTGATAGACTACT
The DNA here is from genome assembly GCF_900142235.1 of Tepidibacter formicigenes DSM 15518. GTDB lineage: Bacteria > Bacillota > Clostridia > Peptostreptococcales > Peptostreptococcaceae > Tepidibacter > Tepidibacter formicigenes. Next base: position 60,394 of record NZ_FRAE01000011.1, read on the forward strand.
CATAGCCCCTTGGGTTTCTCCAAGTTCAATCGCTTTTGTAGTTCCAAGAGCATGAGATGAAGTTCCTATTGCAATTCCAACAGCAATTTTATCTTTTATTCTAAACAATTTACAAATAAAAGGACCCATAACAGCACCAAGTATTCCTGTAATTATAATAGCAACTACTGTAATAGAAGGAATACCTCCTATGTTATTAGATACTTCAATACCAATAGGTGTAGTTATTGATTTAGGAACAAGAGATAAACCTACTGAGTTAGTTAAGTTAAATAATTTTATTAAATATAAAACACTTACTACTGCTGTTATGCATCCAACACATATTCCTACAACTATAGAAATTAAATTAGATTTTAAAAGATCAAGCTGTTTGTAAAGAGGAACTGCAAGTATTACTGTAGCTGGACCTAAAAAAAATGAAATGAAATTTGCACCTTTATTATATATATCTAAATCTATATTGAATTTTAAAAGAAATGTAATAATAATTAATATACTTATTAATAATGGATTAAATATTGATACTTTTGTTTTTTTGTTTATAAAAAGACCAATTTCAAATGCTATTATTGTAATTAATATTCCAAAAATAGGGGTATTTATAAATTTTATCACTTTTCACATCTCCTTTTCAACAACTGTACAGTAAATCCAGTAGTAAAAATTACTAAAACAGTTGATATTAAAGAAATTAGAATAATTAACATCCATTTACCTTCTAGTAAATTTAATGAAGATATTAAACCTACTCCAACTGGTATAAAAAAGAAGGCTAAATGATCAATTAAAAATTTACTTATTTCATTTATCATATCCAGTTTAATAATTTTAGTACAAAGACATATAAAAAGAATAATCATACCTATTATACTTCCTGGAATAGGTAAATTAAAAAAACTAGATATAAATTCACCCAAAAAAGAAATAATTAGAATAATACCTAGTTGCCTAAATATTTTCAAAATACACACCTCTTTTCTAGTCTTTAAGTGTATTTATAGAAGTTAAAAAATTATATAGTATATTGTATACCAATTTTGTCAAAAAATCTATTATTTTATATTAAAATATGTAATATCATTTAACTTTATATATAGAATTTATGTTCCATATTTATGATATAATTTTATATAGAAGGGAGGATTTGAATGAAAGCTGCAATTTATTCTCGTAAATCTGTGTTTACTGGTAAAGGTGACTCAATTGAAAATCAGGTGCAAATGTGTAAAGAATACGCAATGAAGAATTTAGGTATAAAGGAATTCATAATATATGAAGATGAAGGATTTTCTGGTGGAAATACAAACAGACCTAAATTCCAAGAAATGATTTTAGATGTTAAGAAAAAAAAATTCGATGCCTTAATATGCTATAGACTAGATAGAATAAGTCGTAATGTTGCTGACTTTTCTTCTACCCTAGAACTTCTTCAAGATAATAATATAAGCTTTGTATCTATTAAAGAACAGTTTGATACTTCTACTCCTATGGGAAAGGCCATGGTGTATATTACAAGTGTATTTGCTCAACTTGAAAGAGAAACTATAGCAGAAAGAATAAGAGATAATATGCTTGAACTTGCAAAGAGTGGCCGCTGGCTTGGTGGACAAGCTCCTTTAGGATTTAAAAGTAAGCAAATAAGCTATATAGATTCAGAGTTTAAAGAAAGAAGTATGTCAAAACTTTCTCCAGTAGATGAAGAACTTGAAAAAGTCAAACTTATTTTTAATAAATATCTAGAAATGGGATCTATTCATTTAGTATTAAAATATTTACTATCAAATAATATTACAGGCAAAAATGGTGGAGATTTTGCCTCAATGTCTATAAATGAAATACTTAGAAACCCAGCCTATGTAAAATCTAGTAAAGAAGTATTTAACTATTTAAAAGAAAAAGGAATGCTAACATGCGGAAGCCCTAATGGAAATGGAATCTTAATATATAATAAAAGAAATTCTAAACATAAACAAAAAAGTATAAATGAATGGATAGCTGCAGTGTCTAAACATAAAGGTATAATTTCAGCTAAAGATTGGCTTGAGGTACAAAAAAAACTTGATAAAAACTCTAAAAAAATAAGTCCAAGACAAGGAACATCTAAAAAATCACTACTTAGTGGAATTCTTAAATGCGCTAAATGTGGATCACCTATGAGAGTAACTTACGGAAGACCTAAAAAAGATAAAAGTGAAAGAATTTATTATTATATGTGTACAATGAAAGCTCACAGCGGGAAAACTAGATGTGATAATAAAAATGTCAGAGGAGATAAATTAGAAAAAGCTGTAATAGATAAAATAAAAAACTTAAATACAAATGTAATAATTAAAGAATTAGAAAAATATAAAGAAGAAGTATCTGCTTCTAAAGTATCTTCATTAGCTAACTCTATAAAAAAAGATATTCAAAAAAAGCAAAATGATATGAATTCATTGTTAAATCAATTAGCAAAACTTGATGGAAATTTAGTTGCATCTGAATTTATAATTTCTAAAATAGATACTCTTGGAAAAGAAATAAAAGGACTTGAAGATAAGTTAAATAATCTAAAAGATAAAAAGGAAGAAAATAATACTAATATATTAAATGCTGATGTTGTTTTAGATACTCTAAAAGAATTTAATGAATTTTTTAGTAATATTGAAAATCTAAATGATGATGAAAATACTATGATGAGAAAAAGATTTTTGCTAGAAATTTTAATAGATAAAATTACATGGGATGGAGAAACTAAGAATGTTAATATTGATTTATGGGGATGTAAAAAAATTGCAATTTTGTAAAGCATGCATGTTTGTGTCCTGGGAAATCAATATTTTTATGTCTTGAGTATTTATCTGTTAGCTCAAATAATTCTCTTCCCCCTAATAATATATTTTCTTCAGTCGCTGTATATCTTCCATTGTTTCTCATTATCCCTCCAACATTTCCAAGTCCTAAAAGCATATCTGTTCTTTCTATAATAATTACATCAGCACCTGCTTTTTTAGCACTTATTGCAGCTGCACATCCGGCCCATCCTCCACCTATTACAATAACTTTTTTCATTTCAAAGCCTCCTTTAAGTATATTCTAGGCTCTACTTGGGTTTTGCAAGTTTTTATTTTTTCTCCTTTTATATTAACTATACAAGCCCCACAAAGTCCTTCACCGCAACAAATTAAATTATTATTAGTAATAGCTAAAGGTATTTTTTCATCAACTTCATCTACTAAATTCATTACTTTTTTATTAAAAGAATTAGATCCTGCACTAAATACTAAATCTAATTCTTTTTTCAATTCATTCTTAATTAAAAAATCTTCTTTTGAAAAATCAAAATAATTAAGTTTAATATTTTTGTTTTTAAGTATTTCTTCAACAATTAAAAGTTTTTTTCCATTTTTATCAATAAATATTTTTACATCATTATTATTTTTTAAAAGTTGATTTGTAACGTTTACTAAAGTTACTGACGATAATCCTCGAGTCATTAAGATAGCTTTTTTATCTTTTATTTTTTTTAAATATTTAAGTCCAAATATTCCGTTACCATAAGGTCCTTTTATATATACTTTTTTATTTTTTAATAAATCTTTAGTTTTAGGGCCTATTTCCTCGATAACAACACTTAAAATATTTTCATCTAAATTTATATTCATAACAGAAATAGGACTATTAAATTTTTCTTCTTTTCTCCTTTCTCCTCTTAAAAGTACATAAGACCCTGGATGTACCAATTCAAGGGCCAAATTTTTAGGTATTTCAATTTCTAATAAATATATATTTTTTTCTATTTCAGTTTTTCTTTTTATATTACATAAGATATCTTTTCTAATCTCGTTTATTTTTTCATTATTTTTCATGAAATTTTGGTATATACATACTCCTTGCCAAGTGCAATCACAAAAATCATCCCCTCCTAAATGAGAACAAACTATACAATCTTTAGTTTCAGCTAAATAGCAAGGGCAATATATACTTCCGGCGTCAACACATACATTGCTTTTCATAATTATCCCTTCCTTATTCTTTAAATAACATCATTAATATAATTTATTTATATTTAGCTATTTTGGTTACAAGTCAAACAAAAAAGCTGAAGACAAATTTTGCCTCCAGCTTTAATTTTCTTTGTTATTATTTTCACTGTTACCTTGATTATTTTGTTTATTATTATTTTGATCTTTGTTTTTACCTTTACCACCAAACATACCTTGTATGTTTTCCATAATTTTAGGAGTTTTATTTAATAAATTGTCAACCATGTTTGCATTTTGATCAACATACATAAGCTTTGTCTCATTATTCTCTACAACCATAAATGCTACAGGTTGAACTGTAATTCCAGCTCCTGCACCTCCTGCAAAAGGATATGATTCACTCATTTCATTATCTCTAGTACCTTGACCTTTATTATATTCTCCTCCACCTGAAGCAAATCCAAATGATAGTTTTGATATAGGAATCAATACTGATCCGTTAGATGTTTCAACAGGATCTCCTACAATAGTATTTACATCTATCATTTCTTTCATGTTTTCCATTGTTGTTTTCATTAAACTTTCAATTGGATGTTGTTGTTCACTCATTATATGCACCACCTTTGTTTATTTGAAAACTTTTATAATATTTAATTAAATATAAAAAGTTTATTATCCTTAGGTTAAATATAATTTTAAAATGAATTTTTAATTTATTTTCATTAAATCCTGGTATTATTTTTAGACTCATGTTTTTTGTATTTATATTATCGTATATGTATTTATATATTATGTTAACAAAATTAAATAAGAATATACTTGTAAATACATTTTCATTTGAAAAGTACATATGACTTTTCAAATCTTCTATTTTTGCTTTTTTAAGTATATATTTAAATGCTTCTTTTTGATTGTGTAAAGTTATTAATAGTTCTTCATTTTTTAATCTTTCATTAAATTTAGTTATTAAATTACCTTTTCTTGAAGTTTTTTGTTCAAACTTTAAATTTACTCCCTCCTTATTAGCAGATAAATCAAAAAATGGATATTTTTTTTCGTATTTAATAATTCCTAAAAGACCACTTACTTTAAATATCACCTCATCATTTTTCCCACTTTTATTTAAATTTATGCTTATTTTGACCTTAGAATTAATAAATATGAAAATTAAAATTAATAAACTTATTATTATAACTGCATAATTTTTCATATAAATATTATTTCCTTAAACTCAAAATAAATACTTTTTTTTTAAAACTATTGACTTTTTTTTTTTTAGTGTATATTTAATATTTGTAAACAAAAAGTTTACTATTTATAAATATTTTTCCTTTGTTTATTAGGAGTGATTATTTTGCAAATCGGAAGGAAAATTAATCGATTAAGAATATTGAATGGGTTAACGCAAGAAGAGCTAGCTCAAAGATGTGATTTAACAAAAGGTTTTATATCAAAAATAGAAAGAGATCTTACATCTCCTTCAATTGCAACATTAATGGATATACTAGAAGCCTTAGGAACAGATTTAAAAGCTTTTTTTAATGAAGATGTTGAAGAAAAAATAGTATATAAAAAAGATGATATATATGAATCTATAAACGAGGATTTAAAACATACTATACATTGGTTAATTCCAAATTCTCAAAAGAATATAATGGAGCCTATTTTAATAGATATTGAGCCTAATGGAAAAAGTACTATTCATAGACCTCATGAAGGAGAAGAATTTGGCTATGTAATAAAAGGTTCTGTAACATTATGTATTGGAAATAAAAAGCTTAAAATAAAAAAAGGAGAAAGCTTTTATTTTACACCAAATAAAGAACACTATATTACAAATAATTCTAATAAAAGTGCTACTATTTTGTGGGTTGCTACACCACCATCTTTTTAGGAGAAATAGTATATTATTCAATTATTCTACATAAATTAAGCCTGTATCTAAACGATGCAGGTTTTATATAGTAAATTTTTAAATATTTTATAGGAGGTATTAGAATATGGAGTTATGGTATACAGAAAAACATTCAGACAGTGTAAACTTTTCACTAAAGGTTAAAGAGCATTTATTTAGTGGACAAAGTGAGTTTCAAAAGCTAGATGTTCTAGATACATATGAGTATGGAAAATTAATGACTTTAGATGGACTAGTAATGGTTACTGAAAAAGATGAATTTGTTTATCATGATATGATTGTACATACTCCAATGGCAGTAAATCCCAACATAAAAAATGTACTTGTTATAGGTGGTGGAGATGGCGGTACAGTTAGAGAACTAATGAGATATGAAACTATAGAGCATGTAGATATGGTTGAAATAGATAAATTAGTTTGTGATGCTGCTAAAGAATATTTCCCTACTATAAGCTGTGAACTTGAAAATCCAAGAGTTACTCTTTTATATGAAGATGGAGTAAAATTTGTTAAAGAATCTCCTGATAATAAATATGACTTAATTATAATAGATTCTACTGATCCAATAGGCCCTGGAGAGGGATTATTTAGTACTGAATTTTATACTAACTGTCATAGAATACTAGCTGAGGATGGAATATTAGTAAATCAAAATGAATCAGTTTTTTATGAGGATACTCAAGAAGCTGCACTTAAAGCTAATTCAAAGCTTAAGAAAATATTCCCAATTGTTCATGTATATCAAGCAAATATCCCTACTTATCCATCTGGATATTGGTTATTTGGATTTGCTTCTAAAAAATATGATCCAATAAAAGATTTACAAGCTGATAAATGGAATAATTTTGGCTTAAAAACAAAATACTATAATACAGATTTACATATTGGAGCTTTTGCTTTACCAAGTTTTGTAAAGGAGTTTTTTGAAAATGGAACTATTCAATTCTTATAAATTTATTGGCTGTGAAAGTGATTTTAATGAATCTGATGTAGTAGTATTTGGTGCTCCATTTGATGGAACTTGCTCTTTTAGACCTGGCTCTAGATTTGCAGGCTATAGAATAAGAGTTGAATCTTATGGGCTTGAAACATACAGCCCTTATCTTGATAGAGATTTAGAAGATAAGAAAATACATGATAGTGGGGATTTAGAGCTTCCTTTTGGAAATAAAGAAAAGTCACTAGATTTAATATATGAATATACTAAGGATATATTAAATAATAATAAAAAGCCTTTTATGATAGGTGGAGAGCATTTAGTGTCTTTATCTCCTATAAAAGCTCTTCATGAAAAATATCCAGATTTAGTTATACTTCATTTTGATGCTCATACAGACTTAAGAGAAGATTATATGGGCGAAAAATTATCTCATGCAACTGTTATTAAAAGAGCTTGGGATTTATTAGGAGATAATAGAATATATCAATTTGGTATAAGATCTGGTTTAAGAGAAGAATTCAAATGGTCAAATGAGGGACATACTTATTTAAATAAATTTGATACTTCTACTTTAAAAGATGTTATTGAAATTATAAAAGATAAACCTATTTATATAACTATAGATCTTGATATATTAGACCCTTCTATATTCCCTGGAACAGGTACTCCTGAACCTGGTGGAATTACTTTTAAAGAAATGCTAGATTCTATAAAGCTTATGTCTAATTTAAATATAGTTGGAGCTGATGTTGTCGAACTTGCTCCAGATTATGATCCAACAGGAGTGTCTACTGCTGTTGCTTGTAAAGTTATTAGAGAGCTTATGCTTTGTCTATAAACAAAAAAGGCCTTAATCGGCCAATGTCATTAAGTTAAGACATCGCCGAAGGCGGTTATCAAAGAACAGAGTATGAAATCATACCCTGTTCTTTTTTTCTATTCAAAAAAATT